>CAJOPM010000125.1 GCA_905236225.1 uncultured Eubacterium sp. | reverse complement strand
TAGTTATATGACTGAAATTTTGACAGGTTTTTCTAAGTAAACATTGTTTTATACCCTGAAGTTTACTATAATATTTATAACAGATATGACCGTTTAATACACATAAAGGAGGAACTGCCATGGTTAGCTTAATTTGCGGTGAAAAAGGAAAAGGGAAGACAAAAACTTTACTTGAAAAGGTAAATGAAGTTTCACAATCAGCAGATGGAAACGTAATTTATATTGATAAGGATTCAAAAAAAATGTATGAACTCAATAACAAAATCAGACTTATCAATATGACGGATTACCCAATTTCTAATAATGATGAATTCGTTGGCTTCCTATGTGGCATCCTATCTCAGGATCATGATATTGAAGAGATTTTTCTTGACAGTTTCCTCACTATTTCTCATGTAAAAGATGAATATTTAGAACATACTATAAATAAATTATCCGAAATAAGTACTCAATATCAGGTGAATTTTGAAGTAAGTATTTCAAAAAAATCCGAGGATTTACCTCAAAGCTTGCAAGATATTATAACAGTAGCTCTGTAGCCTAATTACCGATTACTAAACTTCGACGGCTCTTTAGCCGTCGATGCTTTTATGTTTTGAAAGGATTTACTTTTGAAAAAACGTAGCAAAATTGTTAAGTATCATAAACCAATACATATTAACATAGGTATAATAATATTTATGGTTATATTGGCTTATTTGTGTATTCAATGCTTACTATATTTTACTGAAAAACATGTCAGAATATATGAAGTAGAAGAGGGCCAGATATCAACTGACCACGAGTATACAGGATTGGTGTTAAGAAAAGAAAAGGTTGTTTCAGCAAAAAATAGCGGATATATTAATTATTATCGTCAAGAATCATCAAAAATCGGTAAAGGTGACAGCATATATTCAATAGATGAAAACGGTAAATATTTTAAGCTTATTACTGCATCAAAAGAAGATGCCAGTTCTATGACCAATGAACAACTTCAAGATATTGCTGATGACATATATGGTTATATAAATACATATACAAATACAGCATATTCCGGTATATATACATTTAAAAGCCAGCTCAATTCTAAATTATCTGCCGTGTTATCATTAGAAGAATTAAATAAGCTTAACGATGAGTCTATTGATTCATCTAGTGATTTTCATATTTACACTGCAATAAAAGATGGAGTTGTTGAATACTATATTGACGGATATGAAGCTATTACACCTCAAACGTTCACAGCTGATGATTTAAATGCAATAAATTATTCTAAAAATGATTTAACTACATTAGAAAGCGTTGAAAAAGGTGATGCTGTATACAAGCTTATTACCAATGAAAAATGGAATTTGGTAATCAAATCAAGTGATGATCTTACAGAGAAACTAAAAGATGAGGAGTATATTCAAGTTAAATTTTTAAAGGATGATGTCTCAGTATGGGGCAGTATTTCTTTTAGACAAATTGATAATGAAAATTATTTAATAATAACCTTTCAAAATTCAATGATTAGATATGCATCGGAGAGATTTCTTTCCGTAGATATTACTTTAGATGAGGAAAGTGGCCTTAAAATCCCAAACAGCGCTATAGTCGAAAAGAAATTTTTCAAGATTCCCTCTGAATATTTTATAAAAGGAAATGATTCAGATGATTTAGGGCTATTAGTAAAAAACACCGAAGATAATTCAACGTCTTTTGTTAAAACGACTATATACTATGAAGATGAAAATAATAATTATTATATAGATGAAAACGATATTACGGCAGGTACAATCATTGTTAAGTCTTCTTCAAACGACACATATACCGTAAAGTCAACCGGCACTCTTAGTGGAGTTTACAACATAAACAAGGGCTATGCAGTATTTAAGCAAATAGAAATTAAGTCTCAAAATGAAGAATATTCTATTATAGCTAAAGATACTTCATATGGAATATCACTTTATGATCATATTGCATTAGACAGCTCAACAATATCGGAAGGTGAGCTTGTAAATTAAATAATAGGAGGATAGCATGATAAAAGATAATCTCGATATAGTAAAAGAAAATATAATAAATGCTTGTAAAAAAGTCGGGAGAAATCCTGATGAAGTTACGCTAATTGCTGTAAGCAAAACCAAACCACTATGTGATTTGCAAGAAGCATATGATTATGGAATAAGACAATTTGGCGAAAATAAAGTCCAGGAAATGACGGACAAACATCAGCAATTACCTGATGATATAAATTGGCATATGATAGGGCATTTGCAGCGTAATAAAGTAAAGTATTTAATCCCTTATGTCAGTTTGATTCATTCGGTTGACTCATTGAGACTTGCAGAAGAAATCAGTAAACAAGCTGCAAAAGAAAACAAAGTTATCTCTGCGCTAATAGAAGTTAACATTGCGCACGAAGATTCTAAATTTGGAATAAGTGAAAACGAAGTTTTCGAATTAGTAGATGCAATTTCAAAACTTCCAAATATTGCTATCAAAGGGCTAATGACAATAGCACCTTATGTGACAGATCCCGAAGATAATCGCAAGTTTTTCAGACAAATTAAAAAGTTATCTGTTGACATCGCACAAAAAAATGCCGATAATATAAGAGTAAATATGGATGTTCTATCGATGGGAATGACCGGTGATTATATGGTGGCCATTGAAGAGGGAGCAACGATGGTAAGAGTCGGAACCGGCATTTTCGGAGAACGCAATTATAATGCAAAGGAGTAGTGTTATGGCAATGGGAGTTTTAGATCGCTTTTTAGATGCAATGAAATTAAACCCAGAAGATGAAGAATATGATTACTATGATGATTATGAAGAGGAAGAAGTATCAACTCGGGCATCTTCACGCAGGGAGAGTAAATCAGATTCTATCGAACGCAGTAAGGAACGCAACAATAGAGCTACAACAAAGATTACGCCGATGCGTTCATCCAGAAAGTCTTCTAATGGTGCAATGGAACTTTGTGTAATCAAACCGGATTCTTTTGATGATGTTAGACAAATTGCTGATACTTTAATAGCAGGTCGTACAGTTGTGCTTAATCTTGAAGGTTTAAATCTTGATGTAGCTCAGCGTATTATTGATTTTATTTCCGGAGCAACATTTGCTTTAGATGGTAATCTTCAGAAAATTACAAACTATATATTTGTTGTTACGCCTTCTGAAGTTGATGTTTCCGGTGATTTTACAGAGCTTATGGGTTCTGTTGATGTTTCGGCAATGTAATTGCGTGCTGGTTTTACGTATTTTTAATCGATTTATCTTTGTAAACATATAGTTATAGAGCATCAGCTGTACTGATGCTCTTTATCATTGTAAAGGAAATAGATATGGCAAAAGATATTCCTGTTTCGTATATGGGAAAACACAAATATGATATCAAAATCAGACATGATTTTAATAATATTATTGAAGCGATTCAGTCTTTAAGAATCCCTTCAAATATTAGATTATGTATTGTTACAGACAGTAATGTTTCAAAATATCATCTTGATAGTATAAAGACCTTACTATCTACTCAATCATATGACATATATGAATTTATTTTTAATGCCGGAGAGCAATATAAGAATTTAGAAACTGTTAATAAATTATATACCTTTTTAATTGAAAATCATTTTGACAGAAATGATTTTTTAATTGCTCTAGGTGGTGGTGTAGTAGGTGATTTGACAGGATTTGCTGCTGCAACCTATCTTAGAGGCATCCGTTTTATACAGGTGCCAACCACTTTATTATCTCAAGTCGACAGTAGTATTGGCGGAAAAACAGGTGTAGATTGTATGCAATACAAAAACATGGTTGGAGCATTTTATCAGCCTTCACTTGTTTATATCAATTTGTCTACATTAAACACTTTACCTGATACAGATTATTATTCGGGTATGGGAGAAATAATTAAACATAGTCTTATAGCCGATTGTAATTATTATAATTTACTTAAAAATTCTGTTCTTGATGTCAAACGCAAGGATTTAAACGTACTTGAAGACATTATTTATAAAAGCTGCCTTATAAAGCGTGATGTTGTCGAAAAAGATCCTAAGGAATTAGGACTTAGAGCAAATTTGAATTTTGGTCACACCATAGGTCATGCTATAGAAAAGCTGACTGACTTTTCTCTTTTGCATGGTTACTGCGTTGCAATAGGTTGTGTCGCTGCCGGTTATATCTGTATGCGCCTTGGAAATATCAGCAATATTGAGCTTATTGATATCCAAAATTTGATAAAATCATATAATCTTTATGATAAAATTAATAATTCTACCCTAGATAGTAATGATATTCTAAAGGCTACAAAATCAGACAAAAAGATGGACTCCGGTAAAATTAAATTTGTTTTACTAAAAGCAATAGGTGAAGCTTACATTTCAAAAGAGATATCAGATGAAATGATATTAGAGGCAATAAATTATGTTAACTCATAACAACAATAAAATAATAAACAAAATATTAACCCTTGTAATCCCTATGGTTGTGCTGACTATCATAGATCGTTTAAGCAAATATTTAGCACAAACGAAT
Source organism: uncultured Eubacterium sp. (assembly GCA_905236225.1). Lineage (GTDB taxonomy): Bacteria > Bacillota > Clostridia > Lachnospirales > Lachnospiraceae > Eubacterium_C. The sequence goes on along the minus strand of CAJOPM010000125.1, from coordinate 8,604 downwards.
CTCAAAGATAAACAACCACTTGTCCTGATTAAAGATGTTTTTGAACTATATTATCTGGAAAATACAGGTGCAGCATTTGGTATATTAGCAGGAAAGCAGTTTTTCTTTTATATAATAACTATTGCAATTATTGCAATAGTAGTTGTACTATATTTTAAAATTCCGGTTCAGAAACATTTTTTCTTCCTTAGATTTATTTGTATACTTATAATATCTGGTGCATTGGGAAACCTTTATGATAGGATAGTGCAACATTATGTTGTTGATTTTTTGTATTTTAGTGCTATTAATTTCCCAATTTTTAATATTGCAGATATCTATGTAACCATAGGAGCTATAGCATTTATTATAAGTATTATGTTTATATACAAAGATGATGATATAAAAAAGATAATTCATAATCAGGTGCAGCAGTAGATGGATAATATTACACTTATAGTTTCAGATAATAATAGTATTAGAATAGACAAATATCTATCAATTAAACTGCCTAATAATTCCAGGTCCTATTATCAAAGCCTTATTAAAGAAGGTCATGTAAAGGCTAATGGAAAGCCTATCAAGGTAAGTCAAAAAACAGAAGAAGGAATGGAAATTGTTTTAAATATTCCCGAAGCTGAAGAAATAGAAATTAAAGCAGAAAATATTCCGTTAGATATATTATATGAAGATGATGATTTATTAATTGTAAATAAACCCAAAAATATGGTTGTTCACCCTTCAGCCGGTCATTATTCGCATACACTAGTTAACGCTATAATGTATCATTGTAAAGATTCCCTTTCGGGGATAAATGGTCATATACGGCCCGGAATTGTACATAGAATTGACAAAGACACTACAGGATCGCTTATAGTATGCAAGAACGATTTTTCACACGAATATATTGCCAAACAAATTGCAGCACATAGCGTTACCAGAATATATATTGGCATTGTAAAGGGCTATGTCAAAAATGATACCGATACAATCGATGCGCCAATAGGCAGACACCCGATTAACAGAAAAAAAATGGCCATAAACTACAAGAACGGAAAAGAAGCTGTAACCACTTATAGGGTTTTAGCAAGATTCAACAATTTGTCACTTGTAGAATTTCGATTAAAAACAGGCAGGACACATCAGATTAGAGTGCATATGTCATCAATTAATCATCCTTTGTTAGGCGATGAATTATACTCAAATCCAGATAAGAAGTATAAAAATTTAGTTGGTCAGTGTTTGCATGCATTAACTATTGGTTTTATACATCCAAGAAGTAAAAAATATATGGAATTTTCTGCTCCCATTCCTGACTATTTTAGTGATATACTAAATAAAAACAACATTAAATTTAACGAAAATTCTTTATCTGAGGGAGGTTTATTATGAATTATGGAGTAATTACAATAGGAAGAGAATTAGGCAGTGGTGGTAGAGACGTTGGAATAGCACTTAGTGAAGCTTTAGGCATTAAATATTACGATAAAGAATTGTTAAAATTAGCATCCGAAAACAGTGGTTATTCAAAAGAAATATTTGAAGATCACGATGAGAGACCTAACAATAGTTTTTTGTACTCACTAGTTATGGATACCAGCAGCCTTTGGGGTGGATATACAACATCCTACGATATGCCAATTAATCAAAAAGTTTTTTTGGCGCAATTTGATACAATAAAAAAACTTGCACACAAGGGATCATGCGTTATAGTTGGACGATGTGCGGATTATGCGTTAGCTGAAGAAAAAAATGTTTGTAATGTGTTTATTCATGCAAATTTAGATTTTAGAGTAAAGCGCATTATGGATGAATTTAAACTTCCTGAAAATAAAGCAAAAGATATAATTAAAAAAACTGATAAAAACCGTGCTAATTATTATAACTATTATACAAATAATAATTGGGGTTATGTTGCGAATTACAATCTAACACTTGATAGCTCCATGCTTGGAATTGACGGTTGTGTTCATATGATAAAAGAGTATTTGGAATATATGAAATATTAGTATTTTTAAATTTAGGTCATAATTAATAGTAGTATGACCTAAAAAAAGATAAAACAAACTATCGGATAAATATCTATTTTTCCGATAGTTTGTATCAAGAAAGAGGGGTACACTCGAAAATGGCTAAGGATTCGGATTATTATAAAGCAAAAAGGAATAAGCAAATAACCCAACTTAGAGAACTTTTAAATACAATGCCAGAACATGTTAGAGATTTTATTTATGATAAAGAACTTACTTCACAGCCGGCAACACTTATAGCATATACATATGATATAAAAACTTTTTTCCAGTTTTTAAAACATAACAATCCGGTTTTTCAAAATATAGAACTTAAGGATATCAAATTAGATTATTTAGAAATATTAAACGCACAAGATATAATTGAATATCAACATTATCTAGAATATACAGCCGAAAAGAATCATAGCAAAAAGAATGTATTGCATCAAAATGAAAAAAAGGCTATTTCACGTAAATTTTCTGCACTTAGAAGCTATTTTAGATATCATTTAGAGCATAACAATATATCTAATAATCCAACAGCTCTTGTAAAAATGCCTAAAATAAAAAAAGATAAAAATATTGTCAGAATGAATAATACTGAAATACAAGATATCATAAATGCTGTTGAATATGGCAATGAACAAATGTCCGACCGACAACGACGTGCAGCAGAACGTTTCAGAAAAAGAGATTTATCTATAATTGTTCTAATGTTAGGAACAGGTATTCGTGTTTCAGAATGTGTTGGTCTTGATCTAAAAGATGTAGATCTTGATGCAAAAACACTTACTATAGTAAGAAAAGGCGGATCACAAGATGTTCTATATTTAAGTGATGATGTTTTGGATATATTACGAGATTATATAGTTAATTCAAGATCACATATAATCCCTGCAAGTGGTCATGAAGATGCGTTATTTTTGTCTGTGCAAAAAAGGCGTCTAAGTGTTGACGGAGTAGAAAATCTTGTCAAAAAATATTCTGAATTCGTAATTACAAACAAAAGAATAACACCTCATAAATTAAGAAGTACTTATGGTACAGCTTTATACCGTCAAACTGGCGATATTCGATTAGTGGCAGATGTATTAGGTCATGAAAATGTAAATACAACAATAAATTATTATGCTGCTATCGAAGATGAACATAAAAAACGTGCTGCAAATGCTGTAAATTATTATGATGAAGATGATAATAATACTTTTTCAGAAGATTCATTTAATAAAAACACATCTGCTTCTGATACATTAGATGATAATAACTCTTCTGAAACTAATGCCTCAGAAGATATCACTTATAAGACAGACTCTTATAATGAAAATTCTTATAAAACTGATACATTTAAAAATAATCCTTATAAAGAAGGGATTTAGCACAAATTATTCATAATACGGAACAACAATATATTCTCCTGAATGTATACAGTCTGAATGAAGATGATTTACAGATTTGACTTCAGCTATGAATTCATCTTCATTCTGATATCCCTCATAACTATATACGCTAGCCAAACTCCATAAACTATCACCTTCATCAATTCTGATGCTCTTATAATATTTATTTAATGATTCTGTCGTGTGTTGATTATTAATATTGTAATTACTTGCAGTAACTTTTACACATTTTACACTGATAAAAAGTATTGCTGATACAGAACATACAATAATGAAAATATAAATCAATCTGTGAGTCAAAGCAAAACTTAAAATATTATTCTTATTACGCATAACAATATACCTCCCTAACAATACTAACCGAACATATGTTGCGAACATCTGTTTTGTATATATTATCGCACGTTTGTTCTATTGTCAAGGAAAAATTCGAACAAATTTTCGGAATATATGTTTGCTTTTATATCTATTATATGCTAAACTTTATTTAAATATTGATTGTACTGGTACACTTTAACCTTTGAGTTAACACGGTTTAATCTTATTTTTATAAAGTAATTTAGGAGGTTAGTTATGTCTTTCGGCAAGATTTCACAAAAGCAAAGTGATATTCTTGAATATATCAAAGAAGCAATACTTAACAGGGGATATCCGCCATCAGTCAGAGAAATTTGTGAAGCAGTAAATTTGCGTTCTACATCTACTGTTCATTCACATTTAGAGACACTTGAAAAGAATGGATATATCAGGCGCGATCCCTCTAAACCCAGAGCTATAGAAATTATTGATGATACTTTTAATCTTACCAGGCGTGAAATAGTTAATGTTCCGCTTGTGGGTCGTGTGGCTGCCGGACAGCCTATTTTAGCGGTTGAAAATATTGAGAATTATTTTCCCATCCCTGCAGAATATATGCCAAATAATGATTCCTTTATGCTTAAAGTATCCGGCGAAAGTATGATTAATGTTGGGATTTTTAATGGTGATAATTTATTAGTCAAACAACAAAATACCGCTAATAACGGTGACATTGTTGTTGCATTGATTGATGATTCTGCAACAGTTAAGACATTTTATAAAGAAAATGGATATTATCGTCTTCAACCTGAAAATGATAATATGGATCCTATCATTGTTAATGAAGTTTCTATACTCGGTAAAGTGTTTGGAGTATTTAGATTTTTCTAATATAAATGAGGAGGAAGCCTTATAGCTCCTCCTCACTTATATTAATTGCATCGCCCCAAATTCTTTCTAAATCGTAAAATTGCCTATCATCATTTGAAAATATATGAATTACTACATCTTGGTAATCAAGCAGTATCCAACCACTGCCTCTGCGCATTCCTTCTGCATTTTTTAATTTATAGCCTTCTTTTTCAAGCATTTCTTCAACATTATCTCTAAGGGCTTCAAGTTGTGATATGTTACTACCACTTGCAATAACAAAATAATCTGCAATCATTGAAATCTGGCTAATATCCAGTATTTGTATATCTTCACCCTTTTTTGAACTAAGAGCTGAATATGCGATTTTAGCAATCTTTTTTGATGTACTCTTATTATCTGTCATTTATTTACCTTTCTTTAAATTTGCTGTAATAATTATAGGTTTCATTTGTAAGCGAATCTATGAATGCCCCTTTTTTATTAAGGTATTCTAACACATTTTTTGCAATATAAAATACTGCTTTATCAATATTTTCAAAAGAGATAACTCTTATTTGTTCCATATTTGAATACTTTTTTCTATTAGGCTCTATAAAATCTGCTACATAAACTATTTTTTGAAGCATAGACATATTTGCTTTACCGGTTGTATGAACTCTGACAGCTTCTAAAACGTCTTCATCATTAACTCCAAATTTATTTTCTGCATCAAATGCTCCAAGCTTAGCATGCAATAATGAAGGCACTTTTTGTTCACTTGAAGTAATCTCTATGTTATTTTTCTTACATAAATTAAGCTTTTCTTCATCGCTATATGCTTTTGCACAATCATGAAGCAATCCAGCCATAAGTGCCTGATTTACATTTTGAGAATATCTCATTGCAAGCGCTGCTGCAGTATACATTACTCCTTGTGTATGTCTAAAGCGTTTTTCATCAAGGATTTCTTTTAATTCATTTTCGACTTTTTCAATGTTTTGATTTGTATACATATTATGCCTATTATATCCTTTATTTTTTATCTATGCTCACGAGTCAAGATATAATGAATTAAGTTCAATGATTTTAATCACTTCATTTGGTAATAAATATAATATTGGTTCACCACAACTTACTCTTCTTCTTATATCCTGAGAAGACACAAAAAAATTCACTGTTTTTACGATTCTTATATCAGCATTATATAAATCTTTTAATTTTTCTATTCTTAATTGTAACGCACTATCGTCACACTGCTCTCTTGCTGCTGCTAAAATGATACAATTTTCAGCTATAACATCGGGATTTCTCCATTTATGAAAATCATTCAGAGAATCCGCTCCCATAATAAAATATAATTTAGCATCTTTGTATCGCTTTTTTAAATACTGTAATGTTTCGTATGTATAGGAAATACTTTTATTCGTCGCTTCATATGCATCTAAAATAAACTTATCATTAGAGGCAATTGCATTTTCAATCATAGTACACCTAATAGATACATCAGTTATATTATTATTGGTTTTATGCGGCGGATTACCATTTGGCATAAACAATACACAATCTAGGCCATGTTGATACAAAGCATTTTGTGCTATTAACAAATGTCCGTAATGTATCGGATCAAATGTTCCGCCTAGTATTCCTATCTTTTTATTCATCATAAAATTCGAACTCATGACCGTACATTCTTACGGTATCGCCCTCTTGTATTCCTGATTTTTTTAATTCATCAACGATTCCTTGTTTTGTAAGGAATTGTTGGAAGAATAGAAATCCTTTTTCAGAATCTAAATTAGTATAACCTAGCATCTTATCAATAGCCGGTCCTTCTACAAGGTAGACATTATCCTTATTATTGTATTCTACAGTATATCCGGCTTCTTGTTCTATTTTAACTTCCGGAAAATATTCCTGCTCAAATACCACATCTTGTTTTGGAAGTTCTTTTATAATTTCACTTATCGCATAAATAAGTTCATTGATACCTTCTCCGGACACCGCTGAAATAGGGAATATCTTAACACCTTGTTTTTCAAACTCGTCTTTAAGTTTGTTTATTATATCATTATTGCCATCAAAAATCGCATCAACTTTGTTTGCGGCAATAATTACAGGCTTATTTAATATATCCGAATCATATTGCTTTAGTTCTTTATTAATAGCATAAATATCAGCTATAGGATCTCTTCCTTCTGTTGATGCTGCATCAACAACATGCACTATAACTCTGGTTCTTTCTATATGTCTCAAAAAATCATGCCCTAAACCTTGCCCATTCGCTGCTCCCTCAATAAGACCCGGAATATCCGCTATTACAAATCCATTTCCTTGAAAATCAACAACACCTAAGTTTGGATGTAATGTAGTAAAATGATAATTTGCGATTTTAGGTCTTGCATTAGTCACTCTAGATAGAAGGGTTGACTTGCCCACATTAGGGAACCCGACCAGACCAACATCGGCAATAACTTTTAGTTCTAATATAACCTCTACTTCTATTCCTTCTTGTCCCGGTTGAGCGTATTTGGGGACTTGCATTCTTGACGTGGCAAAATGTTGATTGCCTAAACCGCCCTTTCCGCCTTTTAAAAGAATAACTTTAGTATTTTCTCCGGACATATCTGCAATTACTTTGCCTGAAAAAGCCTCTTTAATAACTGTACCGGCAGGAACTTTTAAAATTAAATCCTCACCTTTTTTCCCTGAACAATTACTCTTCTTTCCTTCTTCCCCATTTTGTGCGGCAAATTTTCTCTTGTGTCTAAAATCATAAAGTGTATTAAGACCTTTGTCCACTACAAAAATGACATCTCCGCCTTTTCCACCGTCTCCTCCGTCGGGGCCACCGGCCGCAACAAATTTCTCACGATGAAAACTAACATGTCCATCTCCGCCTTTTCCTGATTTTAAAATGATTTTTGCAGTATCAGCAAACATAAAGTCCTCCTACTTAAAAAAAGTCCGACTAAAAGATTAGCCGGACTTTTAAAATACTAATTATTCTCTACGGGATAAACACTAGCAATTTTCTTGGTTCTACCTTTTCTTTCAAAACGCAGAATACCACTTTGAGTAGCAAAGAGTGTATCATCTCCGCCAATTCCAACATTAATACCAGGATGAATTCTGGTACCACGCTGTCTATATATGATATTTCCGGCTTTAACGAACTGTCCGTCCGCTCTTTTTGCGCCTAATCTTTTTGATTCTGAATCTCTGCCGTTCTTTGTTGAGCCCATTCCTTTTTTATGAGCAAAGAACTGAAGGTTTAAATTCAACATCTCTACACCTCCTCATAATCTAAAGTGATATAATCATTTCCATAATTATCAATAATTCCTTTAAGTCCTAAAATCATAGTTTTTATCAATAATACAGATTTTTCACTGGGAATAGCTGAAAATTCAAGTGATATTTCACCTAATTTCTCATCACTATTTACCTTGATATCATCATCTGTAAATTCATTAATGGCATTAACAGTATTTATCACCAATACAGAAATACCGGCACATACTATATCTTCGCCACTAGATGCATATCCACTATGTCCGGAAGATAAGAATCCACGATAATTATTTTTGTTGTCTGTATAAATGACTACATTTGTCATAAATCACTTATCCATTAATTTTTTCGATTTTGACACGTGTATATGACTGTCTGTGTCCATTTTTCTTGTGATAACCGGTCTTAGGCTTGTACTTATATACAATAACCTTTTTAGCCTTACCGTTTTCAAGAACACTACCTGTAACAGAAGCTCCTGAAACCGTAGGATTTCCGGCCTTAAGCTGACCATCATTAAGAACTAAAACCTCATCAAAAGTAACGCTAGCTCCTTCGTCAGCATCAAGTTTTTCAATGGTAATGACATCGCCTTCTGAAACTTTGTACTGCTTACCACCGGTTGCAATGATCGCGTACATATGGCACCTCCTATTATCATTACTCGCCAGCTGTGGTGACATCAAAATGCACTTAAAACCTCGCTGTGCGGCATACTGCATTATATTAACATAGGAAAAGTAATTCGTCAAGAAAAAACTTCCGAAACATAAATG
>CAJOPM010000124.1 GCA_905236225.1 uncultured Eubacterium sp. | reverse complement strand
GTTTTTGTACATAAAGAAATACAATTTATATACGGAGGTATTTAAAATGGCACAATTAAACGGAAATCTTGATGGAAAGGTAGCACTTATCTCAGGAGGCGCAAGTGGACTTGGACTGGCTACAGCAAGACATTTTCTTGCAAACGAAGCAAAGGTTGTAATTGCCGATTATAATCCGGATGTGGAGAAGATTGCAGAAGCACTTGGCTGCAAGGGTATCGTATGTGATGTATCAAAGCATGAGCAGGTTGAGGCAGCTGTTAACTTTACTGTAGAGCAGTACGGAAAGCTTGATATTGCAGTTGCATCTGCAGGTATCGGTGGAGACAATAATGGCATTGCTGACGAGACTCCGGAGAACTGGGAGAGGGTTAACAGCATCGATTATTCCGGTGTTTTATACCTTGACAAATACTGCATTATGCAGATGAGAAAGCAAGGTCATGGCGGTTCTATAGTAAATATAGCATCAATGTTTGGTCTTGTTGCTGTTCCGGATAATATTGCTTATTCTGCCTCTAAAGGTGGTGTAGTTAACCTTACAAAGGCAGCAGGTACTGCATATGCAGAAGAAGGAATCAGAGTAAATGCGGTATGCCCGGGAGTTATTGATACTCCGCTTATACCTGAAGAGGCTAAGGTTCAGTACAGAAAACTTCATCCAATGAAACGTCTTGGTGAAGCAGAAGAGGTTGCAAAACTTATCAACTTCCTTGTCAGTGATGATGCACTCTTTATTTCAGGAGCAGTTATTCCGATTGATGGAGGATACACAGCCGTATAAATATAGATAAAAGGCAGGCTCGGCATAAATTACCGAGCCTGCCTTTTATCCTATTTGCCGTAGCATATATAGATAGTTTTCCCAAAATGTTCGGGCACTGATTTCGTTTAGCACGCCTTGCGCAGCCTCTATATCATCAGTAATAGCACCATCAACGTTAAGCGACATAACTTTCATTAGATCACGAGGAGAATTCAGGGTCCAAACATAAATGAGCCTGTTATTCTTTTTTAGATCTTTAATAATTGAGTCTGTAACACTGCTAAGCTCTATACTGACTCCGTCAACGCCCCAAATTGCGGAAAGCTTGCCGTATGCAAGTGTTGTAATATATATTGTCTCGATATCCTGATCATAGTCTTTTGCCTCTCTAAGTGAATCAAGATTGGTAGAAGACAAATAACATTTGTCGGCAACATCATATTTATATATCATATCGATTACTGCAATGGCCAGGCCTTCGGTTTGCTCACTGGGCTTAAGCTCAATATTTAATCTGATATCATAATCAGAGATAAGTTCTAAAACTTCGTCAAGAGTAGGTACACATACCCCTTCAAATTCGTCTGAAAAGTATTTGCCGGCATCAAGAGAAGTGATCTGCGCAGTGGTCATTTCGTAAATTTCCTTATCAACTCCGGTAGTACGCTTTAGGTTTTCGTCGTGCATAACTACAATGCCGCCATCTTTTGTCATGTGCACATCCAGCTCAATTTCGTCGGCTCCTTTTTCTATAGCAGCTTCAAATGCAGGCATTGTATTTTCCGGATAATTCGCGCTCTCTCCTCTGTGCGCTACGATTGTAGTTTCACCTAGCTCACCCTTTGTGGCCTGATGCACGGATGCATAAATAATGTTAGCGGCAATAAGAATCGCAAAACCATAAAAGATGGCACGCTTTTTTTTATTTAAAATACGAATAAAGAGAGGACTTTCCTCAATATAAAAATCCCATTTTATAGAATATTTGCCAGGAAGCTCGCCGGTCAGATGTTTTTTTTCTTTAAGATAATAAAACATAGCGCTGATAGCCAAAAATACAATCGGTATTGAGAAAATAGAAAATATTCCGGCAACTACATCCATTAGTCCGGCAATTGCAGAACTAAGCAGGGCATCGGCAGCCGCCAGCCCCGAAAAAATGTTTGAAAAAACACCTATAATGGCACCGCCTAAATATAATATTCCGTAATATGCGCCAATCAAAAAAACGTCCGCTGAAATAATAGCAATTACAACGGCGACAAAATCCTTCTTATTCATCATATCACGTCCGTGATGAGACGCTATTTTGAAGGTTTCGCCATTTAGCGTGAAGTGGTGAAATGAGAATATCCACTGAACGCAGATTAATTCTACATATATACTTGCAATAATAAAGAAAAGCATAAGAATATTCTTGCCCTCGATATATTGCATGATAAAGTCCGGAATGGAAAACCCTTTATATATCCCTGATACAGCAAAAATTTGGCTCATCGGAATAATCAAAAGCAGATACAATATCATTCGCCAGTTTTTAGGGCTAAGTATCTTAAGTGAAGAGATAAATCCTCTTCTTATAATTTCTGTAAACGGAATCTTCTGCCTTCGGTATGAGGCATGAAAACATGTGATAATGCAGCAGATATCGAATACCGTATATATACTGACAAGAAACAGTATTACAAGAATTACAATCCAAAATGTCGGACTTGTAATATATTTTGCAAAGTTGTCATTAACCAAATAAGAGTATCCGTTTCCCTTGAAGACAAGAAAGATAAGACCGCTAAGCAGCGGCTTAAAAATAAATGCTGCGGTAAATTTGTATATGATTTCGAATATAGTAAGCGCAAGAAGATTTACAGAAAATAGTTCCCATGCGATTTTTATATATTTTATAACTTCACGTAGTATCTTCATAAATCCTCTTCCAGTACTTGAATTTCAAGATAGTCAAAATCAATTTCTTCAATAAAACAATCCCCGGTAAATCTTGCCTTAGCGCTTTTTTTAAACTCAGAAACGGTAGCATCAAGCCATATAGGTTTTGCCAGGTCAAATCTAATACAAGCAGCATCAAGCGCATTAAAAATCTTGTGAGTGCGCGTTTCGGTTGAATAATCTTCAATAGTAGTATCTTTAATCATATGATTATTGTGCCATAATTTAAACCAAATCTTCATAAATAAATCCTCATTATTCTAATGAATATATTTAAACACAATAATATATATCGGGGCAAGATGATTTACATATAACAAAAAAATTATGTTAAAATTAATCTTGGAGGCAAAGAAATGGCGATTAAAAAAAGAAAAGCATCAAGAGCAATAAAAAAGCATTTGCTTGCATCAATTATTATAGCGTTTTTTGTTGTAACGGTGGCGATAGCTGTGTTGGTCAAAATACATTTTACGAATTATATGCAAGAGAGTTATTCAAAAAATGCTGAAGGGATAGCACATATAATAGCTAATTCGATTGATGCTGATAAGATAAAAAAATATGCTAAATACAATGAAGAAGACGATTATTATGTGCAGATATCCGGATTATTAGATGATTGCAGATCATCGCTTGAAGTGGACGCTATTAATATATGCGTGCCATCTGATGAGGAATTGATATATATATGGAGTACGAATAAAGATATTGAACTTGGAGATGCCAAGAGTTTTAATGACTTTGTTTATGACGGTAAAAAGGATGAGCTTGCAGCACAGATTAAAGCTAATATCAAAGAAGGCAACAGCAATACATATGCGGCAAGAGATAATGATGGATACAGTATGACGGCTATCTGCCCAATAAAAAGCGGGGATGAAATTGTCGCATTTGTAGAGGTGAATTTACCCATTGATACTATAGCAGAGAACACTAAATGGTTTATCACTTTTATTATACAAATGATGGTGGTAATTACAATTGTTACATTTATTATTCTTTATTTTAGACTTAACGTTTTAATTATGAAACCTCTTGGGAAGTTATCGCAGGCAACGGATAATTTTGTGAAAAATGAGAATGCTAAGAGCGATGACTCGGATGAAATCTATAGACCGGGTATATTTGAAGCTGATATACATACAGGCGGTGAGATTGAGACGCTTTCAAAATCATTTACGGCCATGTCTAAAAGGTTGGATCACTACATTACTAACTTAATAGAGGTAACCAGACAAAAAGAGCATTATGAAACTGCGGCATATACGGATGATCTTACAAGGGTTAAGAACAAGGCTGCATTATCTGTTGAAGAGGATAGCCTTGATTTGCAAATATCAGAAGATAAGGCAAGATTCGCTATTGTGATGTTAGATGTCAATTCTCTTAAGCATATTAATGATACATATGGACATACGGCCGGAGACAATGCAATTATTGAAGCTGCCGCGATAATATGCAGGGTATTTCAGCTTAGTCATGTCTATAGAGTCGGCGGAGATGAGTTTGTTTGCCTGCTCGAAGGGTATGAGTATGATATACAGGATACTCTTGAACAAAAGCTGAAGGAGGAAATGGAAAAAGAAGCTAAAAAGCATCAGGACAGACCGTGGAAGGTTAGCATCGCATATGGTATTGCAAAATACGATCCAAAATCAGACGATGATTTTAAGAGTGTTTATGAAAGGGCAGATCACATAATGTATGAAAGAAAACAGAAGATGTACAAAGATAAAGGTGTGATTGGAAGATAATAAAGATAATACACAAAAAGTTCCGGCATAGCGGAACTTTTTGTGTAATATGATATGAAAAGTTTGGTAACGAGAATGTCTAAATAAGTTGCTCTTCTTAAGAGCAAAATAAATATATCATTTTTTTAAGGCCTTGACTATAGATTTTGAATAACCTTAACAAAATCTTAGTAAATGCGCCGCGAAAATTAAGAAATATTTTCGCGGCGCACATTTTATTGCTGCATTTGAGTGTTTAATGATGTTTTTCTTTCTTTAAGAAAGGATACGACAATGGCAACTACTGAAAAGATTATTAAGATTGCCGAATCAATTGTAACAAAAGGTTTCATAACAGCGTGGCATCTCATTGTCTCCATCATACACATGCTAACAATTCTTCCCGGCAGCATAATTGAGATGATAGCAAGTGCGATTGTAATAATTCTTATAAGAGTGTTAATGCCGAGCTTCTTAATAAATGTCATATTTATAAAGGTGAGCAGGCAAGAGGTAATTCCGATAGCTGCTATAGCAAGCTCTACGTAGTGGCAATGCATCCACATTCCCTCGTCGGTTTTTGCGCAAGCCCTAAAAACCGTAAGAACACCTACAAACAAAACAGCACTTAAAAGAAGCGCAGGCAAATCAATGGTTGAAAATTTAGAAGTTTTCTTATTCAAAATAAACACATCCTTTCAAATATTTAGAATTACAATATAGCAACTCAACTAAAATAACAGAAAAAAAAGATAAAAAAAAGACTTGCCATTACAAAAACTCAGTGTTATAATCTTCTAGCTAGGGTTAGACGAGTCTAATCCGGTGAAGATAACATTTACTAGAGAAGGGCGTGACTAATTTGAATCTAGGCACAACTAACAAACGTAAGTGGGCAATTGCATTATTGTTCATTTTCATTTTTGTGTTATTTATGCAGTTTAAATCTTCTGAAGCTACTGTGGTTATGGCTGCTACAACAGCTGAAGAAGTGTTTGCGGAGCAGTATTGCAGTACGTGGGATGAGTACCAGCAAGCATCGGGTCTTGAAGACGCAACGTGGAATGATGTTGTTGATGCTATGGATCAGGTAATAGCCACAGCTTCTGAAAAATACGCATCGGGCGATGCCACAGGTGCATATGACTGCATCAATGATGCGTATTATGGATATTATGAGACTACAGGATTTGAAAGAATTGCTATGGGATATATCTCAGGTTCGAGAAAGACTGAGATGGAACTTCAGTTCTCTACCTGCAAGGCTGTAACTAAGAATTCGGGTTCTACCGATGAATTCGACGAGGCAGGACAGAAACTTAGCGAGATGCTTAGAACTGATGCCAATACCCTTGATGGTACTACAGGCAATTCAGACAGCTCATCATCGACTGATTCATCACATGTTAATGTTGCAACCGATGTATTTGCGGAGCAATACTGTGCAACATGGGAAGAATATCAAGCAGCATCGGGCCTTGAAGAAGCAACATGGAATGATGTTGTCGATGCTATGGATGAAGTTATTGCAGTTGCTGCAGAAAAATATGCATCAGGCGATGCGGCGGGAGCATATGACTGCATCAACGATGATTATTATGGATATTACGAGACTACAGGATTTGAAAGAATTGCTATGGGATATATCTCAGGTTCGAGAAAGACTGAGATGGAGCTTCAGTTTTCAACCTGCAAGGCTGTTACAAAGGATGGCGGCACGACTGAAGAATTTAATGAAGCGTGCACGAAACTTAGTTCAATGCTTAGGGAGGATGCGAATACATTAGATGGCACTACTTCTGATTCAAGCGAGGATACACAGGAGCAAGAGGAGTCATCCGGAAGCACGCGTTCAGCGGCAGCAGCAGTGTTTATAGCATGCTTTTCAATTATCTTAAGAGAGGGATTTGAAGCAATATTGGTAGTCGGAGCTATTGTGGCTTACCTTCTCAAAGCTAAGAGCCAGGATTCTAAGCTTTCTCCAAAACCGGTATATGTCGGAGCTATCTTGGGAATAGTAGCCAGTGCAATTTCTGCATGGGCATTTAACCTTCTTAAGATTGCCAACAGTGCTTCACAGGAAGTTATAGAAGGTGTTACGGCGCTTATTGCAGTTGTGGTTCTTTATTGGGTCAGCAACTGGATGGTTTCCAAATCGGAATCAGAAGCCTGGAGTGCATATATTAAGAATAAAGTTGGACAATCGGCTCAAGCGGGTAGTATAGGAGCACTTACATTTACTGCATTTTTGGCTGTATATAGAGAGGGCGCAGAAGTTATTCTTTTCTTCCAACCTATGCTTGCCGGAGACAATATAAATATGGTTTGGTGGGGATTTGCAATAGGCTGTGTATGCCTGGTATTTGTATATCTCGCAATAAGACTGTTGAGCTTTAAAGTGCCGCTCAAACCATTCTTTTTGGCAACAAGTATACTTATGTTCATCATGTCTATAGCATTCCTGGGTTCAGGAATTAAAGAGCTTATAGAAGGTGATGTTATAACAATGTGGGCACCGTCTTGGGTACAATGGATACCGTCTAATCAGGTGTTAGAAGTATTAGGAGTATATCCGTGCGGACAAACAGTCGTTGCACAGCTGATACTTCTTATAGTTACCATAGTTGTTTGGATTTGGCATATGAAGAAAAACAAACAAATCAGACAACAGGCTGCATCAGAGGCCGAATAACAATTAATCAGCACTATTGGGATCGATACATCCCTTTAGGAGAGGATTGATTACAATCCTCGGTAATAGAAATTATTGTATCAAGGAGGACATTATGAGAAAAAGAATCATTTCATTAGCAGCAGTTGGTGTATTAGCAGCATCTATGCTTGCAGGCTGTGGATCAAATGACACAGCATCAAACGATGCAACAAGTGATACTGCAACAGAAAGCGAAAGCACATCTGCAGATGTGGAAGATGCAGCTACAGCACCCGGAGAAGCAGCAGGATTTACAGAGTATCCTATCTTTGAGGATCAGGAACTTGACTTTATCAATCTTTCAGCTGTTTACTTCCAGCCTGTACCGATGGCTCCGGATCAGGAAGATATTTCTGATTTTGATATCCATCTCGAGGCAGATATCTCTGCACTTGAGAATGACCTCGGTTATGGCGTAGGTGACTGGATTCCTTATCTTACTGTTGATTATGAAATTGTTGATGAGGCATCAGGTGAGACAGCAGCAGAGGGTACATTCATGGAAATGAGTGCTTCTGATGGACCACACTATGGTGCAAACATCGCACTTCCGAATGCAGGAACATATGACGTTACATTTACAATTCATAGCCCTGCAGAGAACGGATATCTTATCCACTCAGATTCTGAGACAGGTCCTGGTGGAGTGTTAGAAGATCACTTCGCAGACGGAAACCTTACATACACATTTGAAGGATGGGAATACACACCTCAAGAGTGGTAAGAACAATTAACCTATGATTTTTCTCGGATGCGTCACGCAATGTGTTTTGCGTGGCGCTATTCGAGCGTTTAGGGGGAAAGCTGAAAAAGAGTTAAAGGAGGATGAGCTTTGCTTACTTATATGGTGCTAACAACCGAAGATCTTATTTCGGCTGCTGTAATTTTAGGGCTTGCATTTGGATGGATAATGCATTATGCAAAAGAGCATGAGCACCCTGCGTCAGTTACGTTAATTGGGGCTATAGCATCTCTGTGTGCTTCGTTTTTAATGACATATTTGAAAAATGCTACAAGCCTTATTGATACAGGATTGTGGAATCTAAGAATATTTACAGCGTTTATTATTGCGTTTATTGTTCTTTTGGTATTAAGCATAGAGCCGATTAAGAAGAAAACTAAATGGGCCGGGCTGTTTATAGTAAAGCTGATGACCGCGGTTATAGTATTTGCTGCTGTTATTTATGTGTTGCCTGATGTTATGGGCTATACCTATGAGTGGTTGGTTACAGAAAAGTCTATGTTCACAACAGGATTTTTATTTAATATAATCGGTTGGATATTTGGACTTATACTTGTATTTGTTGCCGCAAGCGCATTATATAAATGCGCCTTAAAACTACCATTTGGTATTGTTTCGATTATTTTTAAAATAGTACTTTTAATTAACTCCATAAGATTTATTGGAAGCGGAATAAGCGTGATGCTTGCTAAACGGATAATAGAGTCAAATCATGTCCTCTTTGTATTTGCTTCTTTTTCTGCTAATTATATATCAATATATTTGTTTGGAACAATTATCGCCGCAGCGATTCTTCCAGTAATTCTTATAATTAGAAGTATTAAGGTGACAGATCCCTACAAAAATCCGGCAGAACTTAGAAAAATTATTAAAGGAATGAAAGTTTCTAAGCGATGGTCAGTCGCTTTTTTGGTATGCTTTGTGCTTGTGCTTGTTAATGTTACGGCGGTTAAAGCATACAACAATCAGGAGGTAGAATTATCGCCGGTTGAGGATTCAATTCTTGAAGATGACTGTGTTAAGGTGCCGCTTGAACAGGTTGACGACGGACACCTTCATAGATTTGCATATTATACAGAAGAAGGAACGGAAATAAGATTTATAGTTATAAAGAAACCGGATTCCTCGGCTTACGGTATCGGACTTGACGCATGCGATATTTGCGGCGAGACAGGATATTATGAAAAAGACGGTATGGTCGTCTGCAAGCTCTGTGATGTGGTCATGAATATCAATACCATTGGATTTAAGGGTGGATGTAACCCCATTGTTATCGACTATACAATAGGAGACGGTTATATCACAGTTCCGATAGAGGGACTTTTAGAGTACGAAGATGAATTTAAGTAGCAAGGAAGGTGCGATAAATGTTTTTTAGAATGATACGCGGTGTCATGACAAGACAATGGAAGAAAATGTTCATGATAGCGTTTACCATAATGCTCGGAGCATCACTTGCAACAGCAATGCTTTCGGTCATGATGGATGTCGGAGACAAGATGAATGAGGAGCTTAAAACCTATGGTGCTAATATCACGGTAGTGCCAAAAGAAGCTTCTGTAATTAACGATCTTTATGATGTGGAGGGCGAAGAGTCTTCCGGGGCTTACCTAAAAGAAGATGAGCTTGGAAATATTAAAACAATTTTCTGGGCATTTAATATTACCGACTATACTCCGTTTATTAATGTCAGTGCCACTTTAGATGATGGAACGGACATTACGGCGGTGGGAACCTGGTTTAATCATCATATGGATCTGCCTACCGGAGAGACTTTGGATGCAGGAATACAGAGCCTTAGAAGCTGGTGGGACGTAACAGACGGGGACTGGCTTGATGAGCAAGGCGTAGACGATGCGAATTACTGTATGGTAGGATGCGACCTTGCAGAAGCACAGGGCTTAAAGGCTGGAGACAGTGTTCATATCACGGGAGAACTTGGGGATGCCGATTTGATTGTAGCCGGAATATTTGAATCCGGAGCAGATGAAGACTCTCAGATGTTTATGCCTCTTGATACTGCACAGAGCCTTGCGGGACTTGACGGAAAAGTTGACAGTATCGAGGTAAGCGCGCTTACTACACCCGATAATGAACTTGCAGAAAAAGCTGCTAAAGATCCCGAGTCGCTTACTATTGATCAATATGAGACATGGTATTGTACGGCATATGTAAGTTCAATATGTTATCAGATCCAGGAAGTTATCAGCGATTCTGTTGCATCGGCTGTAAGACAGGTGGCAGAATCAGAAGGAGAGATTCTTGAAAAGACCCAGCTCCTTATGGTCCTTATTACTATTTTTTCGCTTATCGGGGCAGCACTTGGAATTTGTAATCTTGTTACGGCGTCGGTAATGGAAAGAAGCTCGGAGATTGGTCTTATGAAGGCGGTAGGTGCGCACGATGGTACAATTGCCGGTTTGATACTTACGGAAATTATTATTACAACTATAATAGGTGCAGTAGCAGGATATTTCGTAGGATTTGGATTTGCCCAGATTATTGGACAGAGCGTATTTGGTTCAGCCATAGAGATGAGACAGATGGTTATACCGATTGTTGCGGTTCTAATTATAGCGGTGG
Organism: uncultured Eubacterium sp.; assembly: GCA_905236225.1. Taxonomy (GTDB): domain Bacteria; phylum Bacillota; class Clostridia; order Lachnospirales; family Lachnospiraceae; genus Eubacterium_C. Next base: position 11,950 of record CAJOPM010000124.1, on the reverse strand, counting down.
CACTTATAGGAAGTATACCGGCGATCAGGGCATCCGTTAAGATGGATCCGGCAGTAGTATTAAGAGGCAGATAAAGGAGGCAGAACATGAAAAAAAGAAAAATGTTTATGCGTATGGTTACTGCCTCGATTCTTAGAAGGCGATCTAAGATTTTGATAGCACTTTTATCAATTGTTGTAGGTGCAACCATACTTTGCGGTTTGATTACAATTTATAAAGATGTTCCAAGACAGATGGGGGCACAGTTTAGAAACTACGGAGCTAATATGCTCTTTATGGCAGAAGAAGATTCTTTTACACTTGAAGATGTAGAAGAGGCGCTAACGATTATACCTGATGATGAAGTGGTAGGAGTTGCTCCGTACAGATATGAAAATGTCAGACTTAGAGAGACCCCGGTTGTAGCTGCAGCAACAGATATGCAAGGGGCGCAAAAGACAAGCCCGTATTGGGATGTAGATGGACAGTGGCCTTCGCAAAGCGGCGAGCTTATGATTGGGCAGAGCGTTAGTGAAGATTATTCTTTGGCAGTTGGAGATACGATTACCATAACATATGCTCCGGAAGATGACACAAAGGCAGATGATAGCGAAGATGACGAGACAACCCTTGATAACTACATAGATTTCAAGGTTACGGCAATTCTTTCAACCGGCGGATCTGAAGAAGATTATATATATATGTCGCTTGAGGATATGGAGACGCTGACAGGTGAAGAGACGAGCCTTGACATAACTGAGCTTAGCGTTTCATCATCATCTGATATGCTTAATAGTTATGTAGAGCAAATCAGCGATGAGGTAGACGGTATAAATGCTAAAACGGTTAAGAGAGTTACGGCATCAGAGACAACCGTATTATCAAAACTTCAAGCATTGGTGCTTTTGGTTACAATTATAGTACTTGCGCTTATGCTTATCTGCGTGGCGACGACCATGGCGGCAGTAGTTGCGGAGAGGCGTAAAGAGATTGGACTTAGAAAAGCGCTGGGGGCATCAAACGGCAGTATAGTAAAAGAGTTTATGGGCGAGGGAATTTTGCTCGGAGTTATAGGTGGAATTTTCGGCTCAATACTTGGCTTTTTGTTTGCACAGCTGATAAGTACCAATGTTTTTTCAAGTTCAATTACATTTAGCCCGGTAATGGTTCCGGTTACAATAGGTGTATCTGTATTGGTTACGGCTGTTGCTACGCTTCTGCCTATCAGAAGTGCAATAGAAGTTGACCCGGCATTAGTGTTGAAAGGTGAGTAGAATCATGAGTTTATTAGAATTAAAAAATGTATTTAAGATATATGGACAGCTTAATGCCCTTGATGACGTCAGCCTGAAAGTTGAGAAGGGAGAATGGGTGTCTATAATGGGACCGTCAGGTTCCGGTAAATCAACTATGATGAACATTATAGGTTGTATGGATAAACCGACCAAGGGAGAAGTGCTGCTTGACGGCACGGATATTGCGCTACTTAATCGTAATGAGCTTACAGATATAAGGCGTGATAAAATAGGTCTTATATTCCAGCAGTTTCATTTGGTGAATTATCTTACGGCTGTAGAAAATGTAATGGTTGCACAATATTATCACAGCATTCCGGATGAAAAGGAAGCGCTAGAGGCACTTGATAGAGTAGGTCTTCTTGATAGAGCAAAGCATTTACCAAGTCAGTTATCAGGTGGAGAGCAGCAAAGACTCTGCGTAGCAAGAGCGCTGATTAATTATCCGGAAATTGTTCTTGCGGATGAGCCGACGGGAAATTTGGACGAAGCTAATGAAGAGATAGTTATAGATCTTTTCAGAAAACTTCATGAAGAAGGTACTACACTTATCGTTGTAACGCACGATCCGGAAGTTGCAGAAGTTGCACAAAGGACCATTGTTCTTAGAAACGGAAGAGTAGATCATGAGAGTGTCAATGAAGAATTTACAGGTAAAATGAAACACAGATCAGATCTGATGAATAAGATATAGGAGGAAATATGAAGAGAAAACATGTTATAATGTGTATTGTTGCTGCTATGGCATCGGCAATGCTCTTTGGTTGCGGTTCATCTAAGAATGTAAGCTATACAGACGGAACATATACAGGACAGAGCCAGGTTCATGAAGGAGAAAGTATTGATGACGACAGTTCGGGTAGTGCCGGTGATGGATATGGAGTTGTAGAAATAACAATAACAGATGGCAAGATTTCGGATTGTACATATCAAACCTATGAGACAGACGGTACACTTAAAGATTCTGAATATGGCAAGAAGAGCGGTGAAGTCGCAAATCAGGATTATTACAACAAGGCGCAAAAGGCAGTGGCGGCTTGCGAAGAGTACGCTAACAATTTAGTGGCAAACGGAAGCCTGGACGGAATTGATGCGATAAGCGGCGCAACCATTAACTATGAGGAATTTTGCGAAGCGGTAGAAGATGCTCTATCGCAGGCAGAGGCAGAATAACTACAAATATTAGGGAAGATACACATAAGGAGCGTATTTTATGAAAATAATTAGACATATTATAATTATAGCGTTGGCATTGTTCCTTATACTGTGTCTTCCTATTTTAATGTCTGATAGCTTTAGGAGTTTTATCACAGGAACACAAATTGATGCTGCATCGAGCGCATCTGCTACGTTAGATAGCCCGTCCGGAGAATATGTTGTTCTTATTAATAAGAAACTTCATACTGATAAAGAAAAGCTCGGGCAGTGGAAGACTTTCTTTTCAGGTGGGCAGGTAAGTTATATATTTGAAGATGTCATATGTTATGCATCAAGTGATGATAAGGCAGGAATTGAAATGGCGCAAAGCTATATGTCAAGACTTCCGGAAAATCAAATGCAACTTGAGACGGAAAATGGTGTGCTTGTTCTTTCGAAAGCTGAAAACGGTAATTTCGATGTGATTGTTATGAGCGCCGAGATAGCTAAAGTGTATGGAGCAGATGAGTTTAAGGATGATGAGGATGTGATGTATCTTATCGTCAAATCAAACGATAAGGAATAAATAGGAGACTATATGAGAAGGTTTAATGCAATACTTGCTATGGGAATTGTAGTGCTTTTTTTTATACATGCTATTACAGGAGCATTTAGCATAGCCGGAATTTCACATGGCGGCGGAGCATGGTTTTCGTATCTTGCGATAATAATGGTAATATTAATAGCACTTCATGCTGTAATAGGAATTAAGCTGACTATTGATAGCCTTATAGCTTGCAAAAGAGCGGGGACGTCATATTTTAAAGAAAATAAGTTGTTTTGGGCAAGACGCATCAGCGGCTTTGCCATTATGATATTAGTGATATTTCATATTACGATTTTTAGCGGTTCTACGCAATCGGGAGCGTTTAGACTTAATTATTTCGGAATAGCTGAACTTACTGCACAGATTCTTATGGTCATAAGCATAGCGTTTCATGTTATTACAAATGTGAAACCGCATATGGTTGCTTTGGGCTCAAAAAATCTTAAGAAATATACAGCTGATATTTTGATTGTGATTAGTATTGTGCTGCTATTTATAATTGTGGCATTTATAATATATTTCCTGAGGTGGATGTTATGATAATAAACATTGTTGGAGCAGGACTGGCCGGGCTGTCTGCAGCAATTACTTTGGCTCGCGAGGGATATAGTATAAGATTGATATCCAGACAAAGATCTGAAAGAGCGCAGTCTGTAATGGCTGAAGGCGGTATCAATGCAGCGCTTGATACCATGGGCGAAGATGACAATATAAAATATCACTTTGAAGATACTATCAGGGGAGGAGTGTATATTGCCGATCCGAATGCAGTACAAAACCTTGTTTCGCGGGCACCCGATACAGTAAAAGAACTTAGAGATTTAGGATGTGCATTTCATATAAGAGGAGATAAGATTGTACTTAGAAATTTCGGAGGTCAGAAGAAAAAACGTACAGCTTATGCTATGAGTAGCACAGGCAAGGTTCTTATGACTACGCTTATAGATGAATGCAGAAAATACGAGGCAGATGATCATATTAAGCGATTTGCGCATCATGATTTTATAGAATTAATTATAGAAGAAGGAAAATGCAAGGGAGTAAAGATTTTAGATGAGTATAGCAAAAAAGCCTATGATTTTATGGGACCTGTAGTGCTTGCCATTGGCGGTATGAATGGAATGTTTAACGGATGGACCACGGGTACTACTCAAAATGACGCACAGGCTGCAGCTACATTGTTTACTCAAGGTGTAGCATTTTCAAATCTCGAAATGATTCAGTATCATCCGACTACAATCCCTCTTCCTGCAAAAAGAGGTCTTATATCAGAGGCTGCAAGGGGAGAGGGCGGCAGGTTGTATATTATGCGCAATGGCCAAAAGTATTATTTTATGGAAGAAAAATTTCCTGAACTTAAAAATTTGATGCCGCGTGATGTAGTATCAAGACAGATGTATTTCGCAGTTCATGATGATGCAAATGAAGATCAGGTGTATCTGGAAATGACACATATCGCTGATGAGATATGGAGGGATAAACTTACAGATCTTAGAGAAGAGGTTATTCATTATATGAACATAGATCCCAAGGAAGAACCGATACCTGTAGCTCCCGGAATACATTATTTTATGGGAGGAATAGATGTAGATGCCGCTCATAGAACCAATATAGGTAATTTATATGCAGCCGGAGAATGTTCGAGTCAATATCACGGCGCTAATCGTTTAGGAGGTAATTCTACTTTAGGCGCTATAATAGGCGGTAAAATAGCTGCAGAGACAATAATGAGTGACTTAAAAGATATGGAATTTAGTACAGATATAAAAGAGACATCAGCTGATTTAATAGAAGATAATATGGCTTTTAGACAAGAGCTTACAGATGTTTTGATAAAGTCATTAGGTATTGTCAGAGATGAAGAGAGCTTGAATAGGGCGTATGATACTACTAATGAGATGATTGCAAATGATGACCTTAGTAAGTATGATAAAAGACGCGTTATGCTTAGCAGAGCCATGATACAATCGGCGCTGTCAAGGCGAGAGAGCAGGGGCGCTCATTACAGAAGTGATTATCCGGATACTTTAGATGAATATAAAAAGATTTCGCTGGCAAGATTTATAGATGGCGAGGTTGATATTAGTTTTAAAGAGGTAGCCGATCTTAAGGAAGAGTTAAATGAAAAAAAAGCTTGATATATTAAGAAGAAAAACAGCAAATGATAAGCCCTATCACCAGGTTATTGAATACGAAACTGCTGATGATAATGCTACTATAGCAACAGCGCTTTTAGACATAAACAATAGAAGCGATATCAAAGATATTAATGGAAATAACGTAGAAAAGATAATCTATCAGCATAGCTGCCTGCAGAGAAAATGCGGAGCATGCGCTATGGTAATAAATAATCATCCGGCGTTAGCGTGCGATTCTTTTTTAAAGGATTATAAAACAGATACGATAACAATTGAGCCGCTTAGAAAATTTCCTGTTGTAGCGGATCTGATGGTAGACAGAAGCATATTATTTAAGAATCTTGATGTAATAGGAGAATTTTTAAATTCGCAGGCGGATATCAGTGATAAAAATTATGAAAATGCTTATGAGGCTTCGCGCTGTCTGCAGTGCGGATTATGTCTTGAAGTATGCCCTAATTTCTATGAGGGAGCAAAATTTAGCGGGACGGCTTCTTTTGTTCCTACTGCAAGACTGCTTAATATTACCGACAGCCGGGATTTTAAGAGACTGAAAAAAGCATATATATCACACATATACGAAGGCTGTGGTAAATCACTTGCCTGTCATGACATTTGTCCGGCAAAGATTCCGATAGAAAAACTATTGACATCAACAAATGCTATGACAATTTGGAAGAGAAGAAGGAAATGACATGTATTACAAAATTTAAAAGCACAATAAAGTGTATAACCGCAGTAAGACTTAGATATAAGCTATTAATAGCTGTTCTTATCGCAGCAATTTTGCTATCAAGTGTTATGATATATTCTGCTTATAAAGCTGCAATAAAAAAAGAAGAAAAAAATGCCTCATCAAAGATTAGTGAGGGACTTGGAATATCATTTAACAATTCCATAGAGGTTATAAATAAAGTAAGAGAAGGATTAAGCAATCATTCTGAAACAATTACAATCAGATACAGCGCAAAGAAAGATCACGTTGAAGATATAGAAATGCTATGTGCCAATCTGATAGATGCGGCATTAGAAGATACATCTGATGCAACGCTGGGCGATTATATCCGATATCAGTACGGCGGGTATGATGCAGATTATGGGTATAGCGAGGATGGCGATACGCTTCATTACGTGATTACTATTACACCGAAGTACTATACGACTATTGAACAGGAAGAAGTCGTTACCAAGGATATAAATAAAATATTAACATCATTTAATTTTAGTGTACTTACTTCAGATTATGACAAGGTCGAGACAATCTATGATTACATCTGTGCTAATGTAATATTCGATCAGGTTCACAAGAATAATTCAAATTCGCATCTTAAGACCACGGCATACTCAGCGCTTGAATATAAAAGAGCAGTATGTCAGGGTTTTTCTGTGCTTATGTATAGAATGTTAAAGCAGTCAGGAGTAGAGTGCAGAGTAGTTACAGGATATGCAGATAACGGAAAAGGCGAGAAGGAATATCATGCATGGAATATCATCAGGCTTGATGGCGTATGGTACAACGCTGATGCAACGTGGGATACCGAAGGGGAGCATAAGTATTTCCTGAAATCTGACAGTGATTTTACAGATCACGACAGATTAGAGGAATTTAAGGGTGAATTTTATGAAGATTATCCTATGTCACAAAAATCATATATATAAGTTAAGAAAGGGTTATTGCAATGAAATTGTTTAAAGGTTTAGCATTTAAAAATTTTTACCGAAAACCTGCAAGGTCGGTGTCGCTGATAGTTTTATCAGCACTGCTTTCGTTTTCTATATTTGCGGGAACCATGGTGGTATCTTCTCTCAATACAGGACTAGGCTCTCTTGAGGAAAGACTAGGATCTGACATTATGGTTGTTCCATATGAGGCATCAACCAAATCATCACTAGAAGATATAGTGCTTCAGGGGAATACCGGATATTTTTACATGGATAAATCTGTTTATGATGAGCTTAGTAATATAGAAGGAATTTCTCAGATATCGGCGCAGTTTTTTTTGTCAAGCGCAAGTGCCGGATGCTGTGACTTTGCTGTTCAGATTATAGGATTTGATCCTGAAACGGATTTTACGGTGCAACCCTGGCTAAAGGACTCAAAAGGCGGAGAGCTTGGCGAGTTAGAGGTGTTTGTGGGCAACGACCTTAATGCATTTGCCGGTGATACTATTGTATTTTATGGAACTAAGGTCAGCGTCAAAGGAAAGCTTGATAAGACCGGAACAGCACTTGATACCGCAGTTTATACTACAAATGAAACTGTTAAGACGCTCATAAGATCTGCATATGAAAATCAGTTCTATGATTTTGATTTTGATCCGGATGATGTGGTATCAAGCGTGCTTATCAATGTTGCAGACGGCTATACCATAGAAGATGTTTTAAATGATATTAATCTTCATGTTGATAATGTAAAAGCTGTTCAGACCAAAAGTCTTGTCACCGGTGTGGCTAAGAGTTTGAGCGGAATATCTAATATAGTAGGAATCCTGATAGTAGCAATATGGATCCTTGCAATCATAATAATGATAGTGGCATTTTCTATGATAATGAATGAAAGAAAAAAAGAGTTTGCCATAATAAGAGTAGTCGGCGCATCAAGGGCAAAATTATCTGGAATGATTTTAAAAGAATCGGCTCTAATTAGCTTTATAGGCTCAGTCATAGGCGTGGCGCTTGGGATTATTTGTATATTTCCGTTTAGTAATTTGATTCAAGACGAACTTGATTTGCCATTTTTGATGCCTAATCTGACATATAGCGTAGCAGTTGCAATAATATCGGTTGCTGCGGCAACTATAGCCGGAGCATTATCTTCATCCGTTTCGGCAGGAAGAATTTCACGTATGCAGGCAGGGCTTATATTGCGAGCAGAGAATTAAATAAGGAGCTTATGATGGAAGTATCAGTAAATAATGTAACCAAGCAATTTATGAGAAAAAGCAAAAACAGTAATGTGTTTGAGGCATTAAAAGAAACTAATCTTACAATGCAGTCAGGTAAGTTATACGAGATAATGGGAAGATCGGGTAGCGGAAAAAGTACGCTGCTTAATATTATAGGAGGTCTGCTTACGCCTACCGGCGGAAGCGTTGTGATAGACGGATTAGACATATATCAGCTGGATGATAGCGAGTTATCGGCATTTAGAGGAGAAAATATAGGGGTAATACCACAGATGCAGACGGGACTTGCCAGCTTAAACGTATATGAAAACATTGTGCTGCCCTTAGAGATATATGGCCTTAAAGATGAGACGGGATATGCTTATGAGCTTATGGAAAAGTTTGATATTGCTCACCTTAAAGAAGTAATGATATCTGAGTTGTCCGGAGGCGAGATGAGAAGGATGGCAATAGCAAGAGCGCTAATTCGCAAACCAAAAGTTCTTCTTGCCGATGAGCCAACATCGGATTTGGATGATGAAAATACACAGATAGTTTTATCTTATCTGCAAGAGGTGGCCAAGACGGGGATAATAGTGTTATTGGTTACCCATGAGAGCGAGGCTTTAAAGTATGCCGATGAAATATACCGTATGAGCGGAGGTGTTTTGACTAAGGAGACAGTCGTGTGATATAATAAACTCGGTAAAAAATGTCAGACGACATTATAGTCGCCTATCTTAAACGCTTTTAGCAAATATTGCGGGGGAGGCATGTCTTATGAATGGATCGGTATTAACAGGTCCCATAGCGTTTGATGAGGGAATTGATTCTTGGGAAACAGTTATGTTTCTCTATAATTCGGCTTTAAAGGAAGTTGGCACTAAACTGGATATACTGAATGATGAATTCAGGCATATTCACCAGTACAATCCAATAGAATATATCAAGTCGAGAGTAAAGAGCCCGGAGAGTATAGTCAAAAAATTAAAGAGCCATGGATATGAGACGTCTATTAATAATATGGTAGAACATCTTAACGATATAGCCGGTATTAGATTAGTTTGTTCTTTTACTAAGGATATATACAGACTTGCTGAGATGATTGCGTCGCAAAGAGACCTTAACGTGCTTTCAATTAAGGACTATTTTAAAGAGCCTAAGGAAAACGGATACAAAAGCTATCATATGATAGTTACAGTACCGATATTTATGAGTGATCGCACGGTAGATACCAAGGTAGAGATACAAATAAGAACCATAGCGATGGATTTTTGGGCTTCTCTAGAGCACAAGATAGCATACAAATTTGAAGGAAATGCTCCGGCGTATATTAAGTCAGAGCTTAGGGAATGCGCAGGCATTGTATCTATCTTAGATGAAAAAATGCTATCACTTAACGAAGCAATTCTCAAAGAAAAGGAAAAAGAAAAACAGGAGGCAGCATCATGATTGACATCAGGTTTCTAAGAGAAAATCCTGATATAGTAAAGGAGAACATTAAAAAGAAATTTCAAGATCATAAACTCGGCTATGTAGATGAGGTTATAGATTTAGATCTTAAGAAAAGAAAGACACAGCAGGAAGCTGATGAAATAAGAGCCAACAGAAATAAGCTATCTAAGCAAATCGGAGCGCTTATGTCTCAGGGCAAAAAGGATGAGGCGCAGGAGGTAAAGGCCTTAGTCAGTGAAAATGCTGACAGGCTCAAAGAATTAGAGGAAGCAGAGAAAAAACTTGATGAAGAAATTTTATCAAGGATGATGAGCATTCCTAATATTATTGATCCGTCAGTTCCGATAGGCAAGGACGACTCGGCTAATGTTGAGATAGAGAAGTTTGGAGAACCAAAAGTTCCGGACTTCGAAGTTCCATATCATACACAGATTATGGAAAGCTTTGATGGAATTGATTTGGAAAGCGCCGGCAAGGTGGCAGGCAATGGATTTTATTACCTGATGGGTGATATAGCAAGGCTGCACTCTGCTGTTATTTCGTATGCAAGAGATTTTATGATAGATAGGGGATTTACCTACTGTATACCTCCGTTTATGATAAGATCAAATGTTGTAACAGGAGTTATGAGCTTTGAAGAAATGGATGCAATGATGTATAAGATTGAAGGTGAGGATCTATACCTTATAGGAACATCGGAGCATTCTATGATAGGTAAATTTATCGACACTATCAATGATGAGAAAAACCTTCCCTATACCTTAACGAGCTATTCTCCTTGCTTTAGAAAGGAGAAAGGCGCTCATGGAATCGAGGAAAGAGGAGTATATAGAATTCACCAGTTTGAAAAACAAGAAATGATTGTTGTCTGCAAACCGGAAGATTCTATGAAGTGGTATGATAAGCTTTGGCAAAACACTGTTGATTTGTTTAGAAGTTTAGATATTCCGGTTCGTACATTAGAATGCTGCTCAGGTGATTTGGCAGATTTAAAAACAAAGTCATGTGATGTAGAGGCATGGTCACCTCGTCAACAGAAATACTTTGAAGTGGGAAGCTGCTCTAACTTGTCAGATGCACAGGCCAGAAGACTGAAAATACGTATAAAAGGAGAGGACGGCAAGAAGTATTTTGCCCATACTCTCAATAATACTGTAGTGGCTCCGCCAAGAATGCTTATTGCGTTCTTGGAGAATAATTTAAATGCCGACGGCTCGGTAAGTATACCCGAGGTATTAAGACCATATATGGGTGGCAAGGACAAACTTGAAAGGAAATAATTACGATGGCACAAAATCCAATAGTAACAATACAGATGGAAAACGGAGATATTATAAAAGCAGAGCTTTATCCGGAAATCGCTCCGAATACCGTTAATAATTTTATATCACTTATCAACAATAAATATTACGACGGACTTATATTTCATCGCGTGATACGTGGTTTTATGATTCAGGGCGGATGTCCTGAAGGAACAGGAATGGGGGGCCCGGGATATAACATTAAGGGAGAGTTTAGTCAAAACGGATTTGAAAACAATCTCCTTCATGATGTGGGCGTTTTGTCTATGGCTAGAGCTATGCATCCGGATTCGGCCGGCTCTCAGTTCTTTATAATGCATAAAAAGTCGCCTCATCTTGATGGCGCATATGCAGCATTTGGTAAGGTTATAGAGGGCATGGAAAATGTCAACAAGATAGCAGAGACGGACACTGATTATTCAGACAGACCACTAAAAGAACAAAAGATTGCAAGTATGATAGTCGATACGTTTGGAGTAGAATATTCAGAACCGCAAAAGTGCTAAAATCTAAAAGAGCGTATGAAAACCATTTTATCTATCAGCCATGAAAAGGCAGTTATAATCATTGCTCTGCTCTTTGCTTTATTTACATTGCTTAGGTTAGCCAGCAGGTATTTTCAGGAGCGACGAAGCAGAGGGCTTACATTTTTATCCTTATTTAAAAATAATTATCAAGAAGAGGACATCCATGGAAAGGATGTCCTAATTACTACTACGATTATTAATTCCATAACGCAAAATCAGGCAGATCAATTTAAGGATAACTTAACGGATATGATTCCTCAGATTACACATATTAAGGTATCTACAAGAAGAAAACAAATATCTGCAATTTTCCCAAAAGGCGGAGGATCAGAGGATATTGAGGAAAATGTACGCAAGGCGGCAAATGATTTGGGAATTGAGATTGAAGATATAATCGTTAATCCAATGAGAAGCCATGAAGGCAGATGATCGCTGAGGTAAAATAAGTGATGTCAAAAAAATAAAAAAAATTAAAAAAAGTTGTTGACATTAAAACCTCAGGGTGATAATATATACAAGCTGTCGCATAAACGATGGCACACAACCTTGATAACTGAATAGTGAGACAACCTTGAAAGATTCAAAGAATTAAAACTCAAGTCAACTTGAGAGTTCAAAGAACGGAT
>CAJOPM010000123.1 GCA_905236225.1 uncultured Eubacterium sp. | reverse complement strand
TTAAACCTGTGCGCAAATTCTACTAAGTATATCACGAAGATATCTTTTTTTCAACAAAACAAATGACCGCTCTTAGAATAAAATCTAAAAGCAGCCATCATTATAAACGCTTATTTATTATTTATCCTTTGAAGGTGAGGGAGTAGGAGCACAAACTTCGGTATAGTGCTGCTTACGTCTCTTAAACTCTTCATCCTTAAACAGATTCATAAGTCTTCCCTCGTTCTCAAAGATATCATCACCATGCATCTTCTTGCCTGAAAGAATGTCGTGAGCATGAGCCAATGTACCGTTCACTCCTAAAGATTCATCATTTCTAAACTTGAATCCGCCATCTATTACCTCAAGACGACCTTCAAGACCGCAGAGCTCACATACAACATGTGTAGTTCCCGGGAAAATGTAGAATGCATTACCATGGCAATGCGGGCAAGCTCCATCTGTTCCTTTCCAAAGATCAACATCCTCAGATCCCGGAATCATAATGTGCTCATCCATAATCTTCTGTGCAGCCTCTACAAGATTTCTTGCGATCTCTTTCATACGCTCAATCTTATCATCCTGCATAATAACGTCTTTACACCAGCTGAAGAACTCGTTGTTAACAACTTTCCATCCGGGGCTCATTGCGAACATAGCATGATCTGTCTCCGTACGAACTGCCCAATCCGAGCCTCCGATTGCTACAAATGAAACAGCCTTCTGACGGAAGTATTTCTCCGGAAGTCCTTCCTTGCCTGCTGCCTTCATCTTCTCGCTGGTCATAAGCATCATACCGGTATCATGTCCGGGACCCATACGGTCTGTAATAACGTGATAAAGTCCACTTGCGCCGGACTCGTAAATAGGATCTACAAAAAGTACGCCATCGGCATCTATAATCTTTTCATATAAATCTTTGAAGTCATCTTTCTGGGTACAGATCATACCTTTACCCATTACCAAACCTCTTGAACAGGCCACACATCCTGTACAATACTTGATATTCCAATCAAGGAGATGAATAAACTCAATCTCTGCTCCGAGCTTTTGAGCCTCCTCCAATGCCACACGGCACATAGTGTCATTGTTGCCGTTCTTTGTTCCCAAAGAAATACCTAAAATCTTCATTCGTAAGTCCTCCACTTTCTCTCTTGGCCGCTATGCGGCATAAAACATATTAGGATTTTACCATTTAAATTGTATTTTTTAAAGTACTTTTTTGTACATTTTGCTCTTTTATTTATTGAATAGCATATGGTTTTCTATGCAATTTTTAAATTTGTCGCCTTTGACGCGCCGCTTCATAGGTAATAATTCCTGCTGCCATTGCTGCATTTAGTGACTCCAGACTTCCCTTCATGGGAATAAAAATCTTCTTATCTGCAAGAGCAGCCGTCCCCGGCTTAATCCCCGCGCCTTCATTACCTATTATTATCGCGCTCGGATTAGTATAATCCTGCTTGTCGTAATCACAATCTCCGTCTAAGGTTGCAGCATATATATTAATACTTGCTTTTTTTAGCTGTGATATCGTCTCTTCTATGCTGTCGGTAATAAAATACGGCATTCTGAATATTGCACCCATAGTAGCCCTTACGGCTTTAGGTGAAAACAAATCCGTAGTCTGTTTTGTCATAATGACTCCGCAGGCTCCGGCTCCTTCTGCCATTCTCATTATTGTCCCTAAGTTTCCCGGATCTTGCAGATCCTCAAGTATTATAAGAAGAGAATCATCTCTAATCATTTCTTCTATATTATACCTTGGCATCTCAATCAGACTAAGAATTCCCTGAGGCGTGGTAGTATCGGCAATACTCTTAAATACTTCATCCGTAACCACTTCTATCTTGTCTGCCTCAAATCCTGTAATATCACAGGATTTAATAAAGCTTTCAGATATGTAGATATTTCTGACGCGCTCTTTAGGCACTTCATTTAGGATTCTTACTCCCTCTGCGCTAAAAAGCCTATCTTTGTGCCTTAATTTAGACTTTTTACATAATTGCCTGATATATTTAACCTGCGGATTACTTGTGCTGCTAATCATATTGACATATTCTTGCAAACCTGAACTTCAAACTCAGATATGCTCTTCTCCATTGCCAGCGCCTCATCGATATCAAAATCTGTAAATTCACCATTTTTATATGCCACCACTCTATTAGTCTTGCCTTCGGTAAGAAGATCTACCGCATACGCTCCCATAATAGATGCATACATTCTGTCCTTACAGCTGGGGCTGCCGCCGCGCTGCATATGACCCAGTATTGTTGCTCTGGTCTCTATTCCCGTTGCCGCTTCTATACGTCTGGCAAGAGATGCCGAATGTCCGATACCTTCTGCATTAATGATAAGATGATGCCTTTTACCTCTTGAAAATGTATCTATAATATTATCAACAAGCCTTTGCTCATCATAATCATATGTCTCGGGGATTAAGATATCCTCTGCTCCGTTTGCTATTCCGCACCATAAAGCAATATATCCGGCATGGCGTCCCATTACTTCTATTATAGAGCACCTCTGATGGGAACTTGACGTATCTTTTACTTTATCTATAGCATCCATAGCAGTGTTTACCGCCGTATCAAATCCTATAGTATAGTCCGTACATGCAATATCAAGATCAATTGTCCCTGGTATAGCCACTACATTAATTCCCTGATCCGACATCTTTTGCGCTCCCTTAAACGAACCGTCTCCGCCTATTACAACCAAAGAATCTATTCCATTGTCGCGACATACTTTTGCTGCCTTTTTCTGACCTTCCGGCGTTTTAAATTCCATTGAACGCGCAGTACCTAATATAGTACCGCCCTTTTGTATTGAATCGGATAAGTCTCTGGGATGAAGCTGCTTGATATCTCCGGCAATCAGTCCCGAATAGCCTCTCATAATTCCCATGACTTTATATCCTTTACCTATCGCCTGGCGAGAAACCGCTCTTATTGCCGCATTCATCCCCGGCGCATCTCCGCCGCTCGTAAGCACTCCTATAGTCTTTATTTCTTTCTTTGCCATAACTTAGACTCCTTTACAAATGTCTATTTAATGTAATTTTAGCGAAATATTCCTTTCTTTTCAACTATCTTAACATTGTTTGCTCCAAGCATCTTCTTAAGTGCTTCATCAAGCTCATCATCTATTCTTATTGCCGCATGCTTACATGCTTTAATTTTCTTAACGTCCTTAAAATAAAGAAATATATCATCTATTCCGTGTAATGCATCAAAATAATCATCAAGTCTTGATTCATACTGCTTGTATTCATTTTCACTCTCAAATTGAAGCCATAATCTTTTGCCAACCTCTTCAAATGAAAGCATACTGTCACAAATAAGCTTGGCTCCTCTGTCTTCTTCAACATCTACTCTGCCCTTGATAAATACTTTTTTATCCTCGCTTATAAGCGCAGCATTCTTTTGATATGGCGTTGGAAATACGATAACCTCTATGGTTCCGGTAACATCTTCTAATGTAACGAAGGCCATAATCTTATTGTTCTTGGTATATTTTATTTTGACCGAATCTATGATACCACCGACAACGGCCTCTGATTTATCCTTAACTATACATTCACCACTCTCATCATTAAGCATAAAATCAGAAGCTTTTGCAGTCACGTTTTTCTCAATCTTTTGCGTATATTCTTCAAGCGGATGGCCGCTTATATACACACCTGTAACTTCCTTTTCATAAGAGAGCAAAACCTCTTTATCAAATTCTTCGACATCAGGTAATTTCACTGCGAAATCGGCTTTATCTTCCTCATCCACAAAATCAAGAAACGACATTTGACCGCTGATTTCAGACTTTTTCTCCTTGTGAATAGAATTCATCATGTCTTCATATACAATCATATATTGATGTCTGTTTCCCATCAGGTTGTCAAATGCTCCTGCCTTTATAAAATTCTCAACTGCACGCTTATTAACAATCCCATCACCCGCACATCTTGTCAAAAAATCTTCCAGACTGCTATACGCTCCGAATTCATTGCGATTTCTTACTATAGCATTGACTACAGGCTCACCTACATTTTTAATTGCCATAAGCGAAAATATAATGTTACCGTTTGCGGCTGTAAATGAAGCCTCTCCGGAATTAATATCGGGCGGAAGCACCTTAATTCCCATTTGTCTGCAGGTCGCAATATATTCAGATACCTTAGGCGGATTATCAAGTACGGATGTCATAAGCGCAGCCATATATTCAACCGGATAATAGCATTTTAAATATGCTGTTTCGTATGCTACTACTGCATAACATGCCGCATGAGATTTATTAAATGCATATCTGGCAAAATCAGTCATCTCATCAAATATTTTATTTGCCACCTCTTCGGAAATGCCGTTTGCGATACACCCCGGCACGCCTTCTTCCTTGTTGCCGTAAACAAAGTTTTGTCTCTCTTTGTTCATAACATCGGCTTTTTTCTTTGACATAGCACGTCTTACCAGATCCGATCGTCCGAGGGTATATCCCGCAAGATCTCTGACTATCTGCATTACCTGCTCCTGATAAACTATACAACCGTATGTCGCCTTAAGAATCGGCTCAAGCTGAGGGCAATCATACGTTATCTTGTCGGGATTATTTTTCCCTTCTATATAAGATGGGATAAAATCCATAGGTCCGGGACGATAAAGTGAGATTCCGGCGATTACATCCTCAAGGCTATTAGGTGAAAGTTCTTTCATAAACTCCTTCATGCCCTGACTTTCCAGCTGAAATACACCTTGCGTCTTGCCGCTTGATATCAGATCATATACTTTTTTATCATTGAAATCTATATTATCTATATCTATCTTTTTACCTGCCCTCTTTTCTGCCATCTTTACGGCATTTTGTATAACTGTAAGCGTTCTTAAGCCCAGAAAATCCATCTTAAGAAGTCCCAGCTCTTCTATTGTGGTCATTGTAAACTGCGTAACCACAGTTCCGTCTGCGCCAAGCGAGAGAGGCACATACTCATCCATAGCCTTTTGCGAAATTACGACTCCTGCTGCATGCATTGATGTGTGACGCGGCAGTCCTTCGAGTTTCATAGAGGTATCGATAAGATTTCTAATGGTCGAATCTGTGTCATATTTCTTTTTTAACATCGGATTCTTAATCAAAGCATCCGCTATTGTAATACCAAGCTCATTTGGTATACTCTTTGCGATCTCATCGCACTGCGCGTACGGCAAATCCAGTGCTTTGCCCACTGCCCTGATTACTCCTTTAGCAAGAAGAGTTCCAAATGTAACTATTTGCGTAACCTGTTCTTTACCGTATTTATCAACGACATACTTTATGACCTTGCTTCTGTTCTCATAGCAAAAATCAATATCGATATCCGGCATCGATACTCTCTCCGGATTTAAGAAACGTTCAAAAAGAAGGTTATACTGTATAGGATCTACATTTGTAATCCCCATTGTGTATGCCACTATACTGCCTGCCGCCGATCCCCTTCCGGGACCTACCATAATATCGTGCTGCTTTGCATAATGTATAAAATCCCAGACTATCAAAAAATAATCGACATACCCCATCTTCTTAATAACGCCAAGCTCATAGTCCAGCCTTTCTTTAAGCTTATCGCTATCTTCTTTGTATCTTTCCTTAAGTCCCTTATAACAAAGATGATTAAGATATGTCCATGAATCAAATCCATCCGGAACTTCAAATTTAGGCAGCTTGGTTACGCCAAACTCTATCTCGACATGACATCTGTCTGCAATTTTTTGCGTATTGTCAATTGCCTCGGGCGCATAAGCAAAGAGAGTTCTCATCTCCTCTTCACTCTTAACATAGTATTGCCCTCCCTCATATTTCATCCTGTCTGTATCATATACACTCTTTCCTGTTTGAATACAAAGCAGGATATCATGAGAAGCTGCATCCTCTTCATATGTATAGTGAGCATCATTTGTTGCTACAAGCTCGATACCCGTCTCAGAACTTAGCCTTATAAGCTGCGAAATAACCTTCTTTTCTTCAGCAAGTCCATGATCTTGTATTTCAAGGAAAAAATTTCCCTCACCAAAGCAGTCTCTGTATTTAAGAGCAATCCGCTTTGCGCTCTCATAATCATCCTTTAAAATATTTCTTGGTATTTCTCCCGCAATACATGCGCTTAATGCAATAATTCCTTCATGATATTTACTAAGCAGCTCGAAATCTACCCTTGGCTTAAAATAAAAACCTTCTGTATATCCCTTAGATACTATCTTCATCAAATTCTGATATCCGGTATTATTCTCTGCCAGCAATATCAAATGATAATATCTTTCATCTCCTCTTGATGATTCTTTATCGAATCTTGAATGCGGTGCGACATAAACCTCACAGCCTATAACCGGATTAATGCCGGCTTTTTTTGCTTCCTTATAGAAATCTATAACGCCAAACATTGCTCCATGATCTGTAATTGCTGCCGCACTCATTCCAAGATCCTTGACCCTCGATATATATTCCGTAATTTTGTTTGATCCGTCTAACAGTGAATACTGTGTATGTGTATGTAGATGTA
>CAJOPM010000122.1 GCA_905236225.1 uncultured Eubacterium sp. | reverse complement strand
CTCAGTCGGAGCGCCTGCCCCGACTGAGTATAGTTTGTCATAACCCCCACCTACGCTAACGCTTAGAGGTGGGGGATTTCTCCGACTGAGTTAAAAAAATAAGGATATTCCCATATTCGGAAATATCCTAGTAATAAAGCAGCCTGTAGGGGAATCGAACCCCTGATTCCGCCGTGAGAGGGCGGCGTCTTAACCGCTTGACCAACAGGCCATATTCGTTGCGCATCTTTCCTTAAGTGCAACGAATTGTATTATATAGCATAATATATTATTTTGCAAGTATTATTTTAAAATAACAGGATTTTTTGTGATTTTTATTCTAAACCTACTGTTTCGTCTAATCCAAGCATTATGTTCATATTCTGCACTGCAGCCCCGGATGCTCCTTTGCCTAAGTTATCAAACAGAGCAGTTATACTGGTTTGTTTGTCATGTCCACATACTACTATCTCAAGCTTATTTGTTCCGGCATAAGTATTGGCATAAAGCGTTGACGGTGACTGTTCATATTCCCGCACACTCACAAAATGTTCATCTTGATAATATTCGGCTAATCTATCACATATTTCTTTAGCACTTGGTTTCCCATAAAGGTATGAATTATCAAGCATTATAGTAGTCGCCATACCTTTATAGTAATCATCAACTATTGGCATAAATATCGGCGGTTTGCTTAGTCCGCTAATCTTTTGCATCTCCGGTATATGCTTATGCATTAGATTTAATCCATAAATTCCGGGAGCCATAAGTTCTTCTTGTTTATCCGCACTCTCATATGAGGCAATCATTTTCTTGCCGCCTCCTGAGTATCCGGTTAAAGAATAACAACTAAGAGGATAATCCGGCGGTAAAATTTTCATGCTGATAAGCGGAGCTGTTGTGGAAATAAGACCTGTTGCATGACAACCGGGATTAGCTACTCTATTAGACTGTTTTATCTTTAGTCTTTGTTCCTTATTCAGTTCCGGATATCCATATACCCAATTATCATTTGTTCTATGAGCAGTTGATGCATCTATTATTTTTACATTTTCATTTTCAACCAATGATACGGCTTCTATAGCCCCTTCATCAGGCAAACATAAAAAAATAACATCTGCCATATTAAGATATTTTTTTCTTTCTTCTATATCGTGTCTCTTATCATCATCAATCTTTAGAAGCTCTAAATCATCTCGGTTAGAAATTCTGTCGTTAATTTGAAGGCCTGTTGTGCCGCTTTGTCCATCAATATATACCTTTGTCTTCATAATTTAATCCTCAAATCCATTTGGATTCTTTATTTGCCAGTTAAAAGAATCTTTGCACATATCATAAATACCGTATTGAGCCTGCCATCCAAGTTCTTTTTTCGCCAAAGAAGCATCTGCATAACACTTGTCTATATCTCCGGCTCTGCGCGCTTTTATTTCGTACGGTATTTTTACGCCATTAGCTTTTTCAAAGTTTTTTATAATATCAAGAACGCTATATCCAACGCCTGTACCGAGATTATATGTCTTAAGTCCGCATTTTTCTTTAAGTTTTGATATTGCAGCTACATGTCCTTTTGCAAGATCACAGACATGTATATAATCTCTTACTCCTGTCCCATCCGGTGTGTCATAATCATCACCAAAAACACCTAATTTATCTAGTTTCCCCACCGCGACCTGTGTAATATAAGGCATTAAATTATTAGGTATTCCTTTAGGATCTTCCCCAATTAATCCACTCTTGTGCGCACCTATAGGGTTAAAATACCTAAGCAGAATAACATTATATTCATTATCTGCCGCCTGAATATCTATAAGTATTTGTTCGAGCATTGACTTTGTCCATCCGTATGGATTAGTACATTGACCTTTAGGACATTTCTCAGTAATCGGAACAAACTGAGGAGTACCATAAACAGTAGCTGATGAGGAAAAAATAATGTCCTTAACACCGTACTCTTTCATTACTTCCAGCAAATTTAAAGTACCACTTATATTATTATGATAATATTCCCAAGGCTTTTCAACGGATTCTCCAACAGCTTTCAGTCCTGCAAAATGTATACAGGCATCTATTGATTCTTGTTCAAAAACATCTTTAAGAGCTTTTTTATCTAAAATGTCAGCTTTATAAAATTTAAGATCTTTTTTTGTTATTTCTTTTATGCGCTCTATTGATTTTTCGCTTGAATTAGACAAGTTATCTACCACTACAACTTCGTAATCTTTATCAAGCAATTCTACGCAAGTATGACTTCCAATAAATCCTGCGCCACCGGTAACAAGTATTGCCATAATTATCTCCTTGTGCAAAATGACCGGATGATTATAATCATCCGGTCTTGATATGTTATGCTACTTTTTCTTTTGCAATATCTACAAGTGAAGCAAAACCTTCAGCATCACTTACAGCCATTTCTGCAAGCATCTTACGGTTAACTTCTACGCCTGCAAGCTTAAGTCCATGCATAAATTTGCTGTATGAAAGTCCGTTTATTCTTGCAGCAGCATTAATTCTTGCTATCCAAAGCTGACGCATCTGACGTTTTCTTTGCTTTCTTCCTGCATATGAGCTTGCAAGAGCTCTCATAACTGACTGTTTAGCAACACGATACTGGTTAGATCTAGCTCCTCTATATCCTCTAGCTAATTTTAATACCTTTTTATGTTTTCTCTTAGCGTTCTGTCCGCCTTTAATTCTTGCCATGACATATTCCTCCTATTATTGATTTTACAGATAAGGCAATACTTTCTTCATGCTCTTCTGATTTGCCGGATCTGCAACGACTGCTTTTCTGAGTTCTCTTTTTTTCTTAGTAGTCTTTTTTGTCAATATATGGCTCTTATATGCCTTATTTCTGACCAATTTTCCTGTTCCTGTTTTCTTGAAGCGCTTTGCAGCAGCTCTTTTTGTCTTCATCTTTGGCATTACAATATTCCTCCTATTATTTCTTATCTTTCTTCTGACCTATAACCATGGACATGTTACGTCCTTCCATCTTAGCAGGCTTCTCTATAACAGCAACATCCTCAACCTTCTCAAAGAAATCGTCAAGAATATGTTTCGTCTGTTGAACGTGGGCCATCTCACGACCGCGAAATCTTAAAGTAACCTTGACTTTATCCCCTTTTGCAAGGAATTTTCTGGCCGCATTAACCTTGGTGTTTAAATCATTTTCCTCAATATTAGGAGACATACGGATCTCTTTTAGTTCCACTGTCTTTTGCTTCTTGCGAGCTTCTTTTTCTTTTCTTGCCTGTTCATATCTGTATTTACCGTAATCAATAATCTTACAAACAGGCGGCTTTGCCTTAGGGGCTATCTTGACAAGATCAAGTTCTGCCTCTTCTGCAAGTTTAAGTGCTTCTCTTGTGGACATAATGCCCAACTGTTCTCCGTTTTCTCCTATCAGGCGGATCTGAGAATCTCTGATCTGCTCATTGATAAATAATTCGCTGATGACTTACACCTCCGTAAAACAAAATTTCCCAACACATCAAAAAAGATAGTCATAATCAGACTATCCACGCAAAATATGGCAGCATATGCTGCTAATCATATTAAAATAACCCGAGTCGCCCATGCGCTAAGGTGAGAGTGGATACTCTTCTTTCTAACAACTACAATAAATTAACACAATTATTTCTTAATGTCAATATTACTTGCCAGTTTTTTTTGGTTATTTTATACTATTTGAAAAAAGACGAAAGGAAACGCTTAAATGTCAACAAAAACTATAGATTTACATGTTCATTCCACTGCATCGGACGGCACATATACACCTTCAGATCTTATAAAGCTTGCTTTTAAATCCGGCCTTAGCGCCATAGCAATAACCGATCACGATACTATAGATGGTTTGGGCGAAGCGCAAACGGCCGCCAATTCATACAATATCGAATTTGTTCCGGGCGTCGAATTATCCACCGAATATAACGGCAAAGAGCTACATATGGTAGGCCTTTTTATTGACAAAACATATAAGCCTTTGCTAACAAACTTAAAAGAGTTCATAAAAAAACGTGATGAACGCAACAAAAAAATCGTCTCTTTACTTCAAAAAGAAGGCAGCAGCATTACCTTCGAAAAGCTTCTTAACAGAACAGGCGGCACTATCACCAGAGCTCACTTTGCGGATTATCTTATTGAAGAAGGCTTTGTTAAAGATAAAAAGGAAGCATTTTCAAAATATTTAGGCGATGGCAAAAGATGCTTTGTTGAACGCTCTTTGATTTCTTCGCAAGATGCCATAGCTTTAATAAAAGAAGCAGGCGGAACAGCGATATTTGCCCATCCCGGTCTTTGTAAATATACTGATGCACAATTAAGAGAAGCCTTATCTGTATTTAAAGAAGCAGGACTTGATGGCTTAGAAGCTGTATATTCAACATATAATCATGATGATGAACTGTATTTTACCAATATTGCAAATGAATATAATCTGCTGCTTTCAGGTGGGTCAGACTTTCATGGTTCAATTAAACCTGATATCAGTCTTGGCATAGGACGAGGCGCAATGTCAGTCCCGTATAAATTTCTTGAAACTATTAAACTAAGCAGAGTCAAATAGATAGTTATATCTCAGACGGAGATTGAACCCCGCCTGAAACAAGTTTTTCTCCCCCGCCTACGCTTTGCTTAGAGGCGGGGGGCATCTCGTCTGAGATATAATATTATTCGCTATTTCCCCTAAGATAATCAATAAATTGCTGCGCACTTCTTCCGGATAATCCCCCATGAGATAGCTCCCACTTATTTGCCTCAAGCAAAAGCTCATCTTGGCTCATCGCTATATTATATTTGTCCGCAAGAGTGCAAACTATTTCATTGAACTCTTTTTTGTCCGGAACACCAAAATAAATCTGCATGCCAAATCTCGCACCCAAGGACAATTTTTCCTGAACGGTATCAGATGAATGTAAGTCATCATCTCGATCTTTTTTGTCACTAAATTTCTCTCTTACCAAATGTCTGCGATTAGACGTAGCATATATAAGTACATTTTCGGGTTTTTTTTCAAGTCCGCCTTCGATTACAGCTTTTAGATATTTGTATTCAATCTCAAA
This sequence comes from uncultured Eubacterium sp., assembly GCA_905236225.1. Taxonomy (GTDB): domain Bacteria; phylum Bacillota; class Clostridia; order Lachnospirales; family Lachnospiraceae; genus Eubacterium_C. Next base: position 29,513 of record CAJOPM010000122.1, on the reverse strand, counting down.
TTCTTCAAAGGATAAATCGTCCATATATATTATAAAGCGATAATTACGGTTTTTTATTTGAGCTATAACATCAAACAATTCTTTAAATTGATGTTTATAGACTTCAATAAGTCTTAAGCCCTTGTCATAGTACATGTTTGCTATTGCTTTAATAGAAGTTGATTTTCCTGTACCTGCAGCACCATACAGCAAACAGTTATTAGCAGGTCTTTTTTGAACAAATGCCTCTGTATTATCAATAATTTTTTTCTTAGCAGCATCGTAACCTACTATATCATCTAACGTTACTTGCGCTATATTGGATATAGGAACAATTTTTGCATTCTCTATACGAAATGCTTTATGAAGCCCAATCTCTCCTACTCCATATTTACCGTAAAACGCACTAACAAGCTTTTGGAACTCATCTACTGTTGCAGCATTTTTAAGATTTTTAGAAAGATTGCATATTTGGTCTCTAATATGCTTATTAAAAACTAAACTTTCTAAGCCAAAATCTTCAAAATTGCTTATAATATCAAATAACTCAGGAGTAATATTGCCCTCTAAAACAGTTTTGTCATAATCAAACAATTCAATAAAAAGTTCAAAGTCATGTTGTGCCGCAATATTTATACTTCCTTCTACTTCTCCTCTTACTTCACAAGCCAGCGAATAAGGATTTTCATTATTAACAATCAGAAATGCAATATAAGTATGCCATAAGTTTCCTCTAAATCCATATTGCGCCGTCATTTTAAGCAGCTGTCTGACAACATCATTTACAGCGTCCTGTCGCTCTTCATCACTTAGACTCTTACCTTTTAATCTGCATACCCCTTCTAAAATATCACAGTGTTTAAAATTATTATAAAGTATAAACTGTTCTGTAATCATATCTTCCCTCATCTCTAGTTATTAGCAGCCCTGTAACATCCGATTATCTGAACATTTTTGGCCTCGCTGTTTATGCCTGTCAGCGCGTTTTTAACCGCTTCATCTAATAGATTTCCTTCTATATCGCAATAAAAACGATACTCAAAACTGCTTCCTTCTATTGGTCTTGACTCAATTTTCGTAAGATTAAGCCCATTATATATAAAATGTGACAACATATAATACAAAGTTCCGGTTTTATGCATAAGTTCAAAACTTACAGAAAGCTTATCTGAATCTGAAACAAAAACTTTTTTCTTTGATACAATAATAAATCTTGTTGCATTTGTATCAACGTTTATAATATTGTCGCTAAGAATATCCAGATTATATAAATCAGCATTTATTGGATTTGCAATTGCCGCTAGCGAATAATCGTCTCCTTCGGAAACCATTTGTGCTGCCATTGCTGTATTTTTAGTTGTCATCTGCGAAATATCTTTGTGAGAATTCAAGAAATTCGAACATTGCCTTAAGGCTTGCGGGTGCGAGCATATCCTCTTTATATCCGAAAGCTTCGCTCCCTTTTTTGCTAATAAAGCATGCTTTATCTCTATAACCAGTTCAGCTACAATACAGTGTCCGTATTCACTTAACAAATCATAGTTTTCCGTTACACTTCCCGCAACTGTATTCTCTATTGGGATAACGGCATAGTCAGCTTTATCATTCTTAAGATCATCCATAGCATCACGCCATCTATCAACATGATAACTTTTGCACTCATCCTTAAAAAATGCCTTGAGTGCCATCTGTGAATATGCCCCGTCTGTGCCTTGAAATACTACAATCTTATCTTTTACATCTAAACTATCTATGGCCTCGAAATCCCCCATAACAGAATCGCTACATTTACTTAAATATTGATATTGACGTTTTCTGCTTATAGACATAATCTGTTCGAACATCTCTTTAAGTGCTTCTTGCTCAAACTGCGTCCGTCCATAGCTCATAACATTTTCTATTTTTTCTTCTTCTCTTTTCTTATCGAATATTTTCTTACCGGTATTCATCTTAAGTTTTGCTACTTCTTCGGTAAGTTCCATCCTCTTTAGATAACAATCTATAAGCTTACTGTCAACCTCATCTATTTTTTTGCGAATTTCATTTATATCCTGCATTACAATATTTTATCCTTCCTTTGATATTTTTCGAACAATAATGCTATAATAATTGTAATCACGAATGATTGCAAGGGGGCTTATATTATGTCAATTAGTTTTAGGCGATTGTTAATTCCGATAATTATTGTTGCTGCAATCATAGCTATCGTTGTTGTTACCAAATATAAAACCCAAGTTGTACCAAACGACGATACCTATAATGGAACAACCGCCGGCAACAGCTATAACGGCAGCCTGTTTTGCGAACATAATAATACTATATATTTTGCAAATCCGGCCGATAATTATAATCTCTATTCTATGTCATCATCCGGAGAAAATCTTACCAAACTTGCCGATCACAAAGTAGTCTCATTAAATGTCGACGACAATTATATATATTATATTCAAGACAGCGAAAGCATTAATCACGACTTTCTATCATTTATGAATTTTAATAATTACGCTCTGTTTCGTTGTGATCTAGACGGAAAGAATGAAATAACTCTTGATTCTCAGCCATGTATGTATGCAACTCTGATAGGTAACTATATATATTACCTTCACTATGATGATGAAACCGCCACAACACTATATAAAGTTAAAAATGACGGTTCTAAACCTGAAGTCGTATTTGATGAGCCAATATATCCCTGCGGTTGCAGCGGCAAGTTTTTGTATTATGTGGGCAGCAGCTCTGATCATTATATACATAGATTAGATACAACCTCAGGAAATACCTCACTGCTGTATATGGGTAATTATTGGCAGCCTCAGGTCTCCTCTGAATACATTTATTTTCTCGATAATGCAAATAATTACTGCCTCTGCCGCATAAATATGAGCGAGGGTGAAAGTTCTTACGAAGTGCTTGTGGATGAATTTGTTGAAAATTTTAACGTATATGAAAATGTCATATATTACCAGGTACATAATGATAACACCGATGAGAGCGCTCTTATGCGAATGAATGTTGATGACAAAACCGTCTCAAAAGTAGCAACAGGTGAATACAGAGATATATGCATTACCTCTGAATACACCTATTTCCATGATTTTAGTAATGAAATTTCCACTTATCGCACTCCGACAAAAGGCGATATATCTGTTCAAATATTTAATCCATAAGCATATCAAATACCGATAACTGGTTGGTCTGGGGCAAATCACTAAGTATTCCAAGCCTGGACATTAAATCCACAACTGTTTTACTGGTTTTAGTTCTTTCTCTGAAATCATCTTTTGATAAGAACTTGCCGTTTTTTGCCGCTTCTTCCACTGCATCAGCGGCTTTTTCTCCAAGACCTTCTATTGAAGAAAGCGAAGGCATCAACTTGTTATCTATAATCTGAAAATGTCTTGCTTTAGCTTTATATATATCAAATTTACAAAATTCAAAACCTCTGGCATACATTTCCCATACTATTCTCATGTCTTTTAGAGTATCTTTCTCTTTTTTGCTAAGTGTATCCTTCCTTTTTTCATAATCATCCATATATGTGCCCAAACGTTCCTGCCCCATACACATAAGCTCATAATTAAAATCTGTTGCTCTGATACTGAAAAAGGCTGCATAATACGCAAGTGGATAGTACACTTTAAAATAAGCAATTCTCCACGCCATCATTACATATGCTGCAGCATGAGCCTTCGGAAACATATATTTAATCTTCTTACACGACCAAATATACCAATCCGGGACGCCATGTTCTTTCATAATCTCTTCCCACTCCGGTTTAAGCCCCTTACCTTTTCTGACTGATTCCATGATAGTAAATGAGGTTTCACTCTCAATTCCCATAGATATAAGGTAAATCATAATATCATCACGCGTACATATCGCAGTAGAAATAGTAGCTTTTCCCTCTTGTATAAGAGTTTGCGCATTAGATAACCATACATCGGTTCCGTGTGATAAACCTGATATTCTAATAAGATCGGAAAAAGATGTAGGCTTTGTATCTTCAAGCATTTGCATAACAAATTCCGTACCAAATTCAGGCACACCAAGAGAACCTAAAGATATTCCTCTAAGTTGCTGTGCGGTTACGTTAAGCGCACTGGTATCTTTGAAAAGCGACATTACTTTCTTATCATCTAATGGAATTTTTGTCGCTTTAACATTCGTAATATCTTCAAGCATTCTGATCATAGTCGGATCGTCATGTCCCAATATATCAAGTTTTAACAAATTATGATCAATAGAATGATAATCAAAATGCGTAGTTATAACGTCAGATGTCATATCATTGGCCGGATGCTGAATCGGTGTAAATGTATTCATATCCTCACCCTTTGGAAGAACAACAATACCTCCGGGATGTTGGCCTGTTGTTCTTTTTATTCCCACGCATCCTTGTAATAAACGTTCTATCTCACAGTTTCGCTTACTAATGCCTCTTTCTTCATAATAATTTTTCACATAACCATATGCCGTCTTATCTGCCAATCCACCGATTGTGCCGGCCTTAAAAGTTTGTCCTTTACCGAATATTACCTCGGTATATCTATGAGCCTTACCTTGGTATTCTCCGGAAAAGTTAAGGTCGATATCAGGCTCCTTATTACCTTTAAATCCCAAAAAAGTCTCAAACGGAATATCAAAACCATCTTTTGTAAGCGGCTTGCCACATACAGGACATGTTTTATCAGGCATATCGCATCCGGATTTTCCACCATATGATAGTACAAGCTCAGAATCAAAATCACTGTATTTACAATTTTCGCATCTATAATGAGCCCTAAGCGGATTAACTTCAGTAATTCCTGACATAGTAGCCACAAACGAAGAGCCAACAGATCCTCTAGAACCGACCAAATATCCATCTTCTACTGATTTCCATACAAGTTTTTGCGCAATAATATACATTACTGCATATCCATTGGAAATAATTGATGTAAGTTCTCTTTCGAGTCTTTCTTCAACAATTTTCGGCAAGTCATCCCCATACATATCATGCGCTTTATCATAACAGATTTTTCTAAGTGTTTGATCTGAATTTTCTATTACCGGCGGACATTTATCAGGGCGTACCGGCGATATTTTCTCACACATATCTGCTATTTTATTCGTATTTGTTATAACTACTTCTTTTGCCTTTTCATCTCCTAAATACGAAAACTCCTCAAGCATTTCTTTGGTTGTTCTAAGATAAAGCGGCGCCTGATTGTCTGCATCTTTAAACCCTTTACCCGCCATTATAATTCTTCTGTACACTTCATCCTCAGGATCCATAAAATGCACATCACACGTTGCAACACACGGCTTATCAAACTGCTCGGCAAGTTTAACAATCTGCATATTAATCTGTTTAACTTCCTCCATCGATTTAAGGCGCGGATCATCTCCTAAAGTCAAAAATTCGTTATTTCCCAATGGCTGTATTTCAAGATAATCATAAAATTCAACTAGTTTTGATATACGCTCAGGACTGGCCCCGTCTAATATCGCTCTGTATAATTCACCTGCTTCACACGCGCTTCCAATAATAAGGCCTTCTTTATATTTCATATATTCGCTCTTAGGTATTCTAGGCCTTTTATAAAAGTATTTAAGGTGTGAGAGGCTTATCAATCTATATAAATTAATTCTGCCAATATCATTAGTAGCAAGTATTATCGCATGATACGAGGGGGATTTCATAACCAAGTCTACAGAAGTTTTGGCCATCTTCTCTATCTGGCTAAGATTATTTATATCAAGATCTTCAAACATTTTTATAAATCGCAGGAAAATCTGAGCTGTACACTTTGCATCATCCACTGCTCTGTGATGGCTTTCAAGCGGAATTTTAAGATATTTGGCAATTCGGTCTAATGTATGCTTGCCAAGATCAGTTAGAAGCATTCTTGATATCTGCATAGTGTCAACATGCGTAAAATCATATTCTATAGATAAATCCTCGCAGTTTTTCTTTATAAACCCGGTATCAAATTCCGCATTATGTGCAACAAGCACACATCCTTTGCAAAATTCCATAAAGTCTTTTAATACTACGCTGATATCCGGCGCATCTATGACCATTTCATCCTTAATTTGTGTTAATTGTTCAATTCTAAGAGGTATAGGTTTATGCGGATTAACAAAGCTTGAGAAATTATCAACAATTTTTCCTTTGGAAATTTTAACTGCACCTATTTCGATAATATTGCAATTTTGGGCATTAAAACCGGTGGTCTCTATATCAAAGACCACAAAATCATCTAAAAGGGTTTGCCCTTTATTATTGAATATGACTGTTTTTAAATCATCTACTAAATAAGCCTCAACACCATATATAACCTTAAAATCATCCGAAGGGTCAACTGCATGGTTTGCATCGGTAAATGCCTGCACTACTCCATGATCTGTAACTGCAAGGGCTTTATGTCCCCATTTTTTTGCGCGTTTTATCAAATCTTTGACATCAGTGACAGCATCCATCTCAGACATTTTTGTATGACAATGAAGCTCTACCCTCTTTTGCGGATAATCATCTTCACGAACACTTCTAAAGTCAGCCGCTTTTTTTATGCCCTTTACATGCGAAATCATCACTTCTTTATCATAAGAGTCAAACGTTATATTTCCCTTTACAAAAACAAACTCACCCTTTTTAAGCACAGGAATAATCTCTTCATACATCTCTTGCTTAAGGAAAATCTTAGCTTTAATTGTATCAGTAAAATCTGTTATTGCAAATGTAATAAGATATTTAGAGTTCTTAAGTTCCCTTTCATCAAGTGATATAATCTCTCCTCTTATAATAACCTCAACATTTTCACCTTCGATGCTGTTAATATCACTAAATTCACTCTCATCAAAGTCATAGCCAAATATTACAGATGAATTTTGCTTTTTTATTTGTTTGCCTTTATCTTTTAAAGAATGCCTTTTCTTAAGAACATCATTAGTATCAATCTTAGCTTTATTAACGCTTGCTTCTTTTTGATTTAAATGCTCAGCCTTAGAGTCTATAATTCGGCTAATCTGCATATCCATCTCGTATTTAGATATCTCTTTTTCTTTTTCGAAATTTCCTCTTATATACTCAACCCGAATCTCTAAATCAATACCACACCTCTCAGAAAATACTTTATCAAGATACTCTATAAGCTTTGCCGCTCTTTCTTCAGCAATGATTGTCTCTTCTATACGTATAAGCATCTTGCGCTCATCGATAAATTCGATCTTTGCATCACTAAGTATCTGATAGTCAAGCATATTAATGCTCTTTAACTCGTAAAAGATACTGTCTTTATATTGCTCCCAAAGATATTTAGCATTATAAAGTGATGAAAGATCAAATTTTTCATATACTTTTACAATGGTATTTTCATTACTGAAAATCTGAGATTTTATACGATTTTCAAGTGCTATAATATATTTTTTTTCAATTAGATGATGTGCTGATAAATAAACTCTGAAATAAGTTTTTTTCTTGTTAACTGAAAGTCTTTCTATTGTGGATTCTAAAAATACATTTTTTTCATCTTCGGAAAAATTTAATCCCTGAAATACTTCCTGAAAGCTTTTTGACATTTTATCACCCGACTAATTTAAAAGTTTTTCTAGTTCTTTTGTAAATTCAGCCAAAAGCATATCTTCCGGAACTTTTTTTATAATCTCTCCTTTCGAGAATATAAGTCCTTCACCACATCCTCCGGCTATTCCAAGATCTGCCTCTTTAGCTTCACCAGGTCCGTTAACCGCGCATCCCATAACAGCCACCTTAAGGTTTGCATCATAATTATCGGTAATATCGTTCACTTTTTCTGCCAAAGAAATCAAATCAATTTTTGTGCGTCCACATGTCGGACATGACACTACATCAATGCCTGATTTCCTTATGCCAAGTGTTTTAAGTATTTCTTTAGCTGATTTTATTTCTTCTATTGGATCAGATGTAAGTGAGACTCTAATGGTATCTCCGATTCCTGCTCCGATAATAAGTCCAAGGCCTATCGCCGACTTAATATTCCCGCTAAATGGCGTTCCCGCTTCAGTAATACCAACATGCAAAGGATAGGGAGTCTTATCAGCTATCATTTTATGAGCATCCACACACATCATTACATCAGATGATTTAATGCTGATAACAAGATTTTTATATCCCATATCTTCTATAATCTTTACTTTATCAAGCGCACTCTCAACTAATCCCGCTGCAGTCACTCCACCGTACTTTTTTATGATATCTTTTTCTAAAGAACCGGAATTTACACCTACTCTTATTGGTATATTCCCTTGTTTTGCTCTTTCTACAACAGCTCTTATTCTATCAAAAGAGCCAATATTTCCGGGATTAATACGTATCTTGTCGGCTCCATACTCCATGGCCGCAATCGCAAGCCTATAGTCAAAATGTATATCAGCTACAAGCGGAATATGTATATGCTTTTGTATTACAGAAATTGCCTTAGCTGCTTCCATATCAGATACAGCGACTCTCATAATATCGCAACCTGCTTCTTCTAAACTTAAAATCTGTTTGATAACCGCATCCGTATCAGTCGTTGCAACATTTGCCATAGATTGAATAGCTATAGGATTATCTCCGCCGATATATATGTCCTTAATTTTTATTACATCTGATTTTCTTCTTGTAATCATAATTAAACTACCTGTTGACTCTTTATTGTAAAAACAATTTCCTGATATCATTAAATAGCACAATAGCCATAAATCCTAACAAAATTACAAACCCAATAAAATGCACATACCCTTCTTTGTCAGGATTAATTTTTTTACGTCTGATTCCTTCTATTATCATAAAAAGCAATCTTCCGCCATCTAAAGCCGGAAACGGAATCAGGTTAACCACACCTAAGTTAGCCGATAACAATATTGAAATATTCAAAAGATTAACAACTGCAAGCGTTAATCCTCCCGACTGCATACCAGCTTCATATGTATTACCTATTGTCTGTATTATACCAACCGGTCCAGACATATCATTAAGGCTTATACGACCTGTTAGAAGCCAAAAAAGCGAATGGATAGTGTAACTAATCCAATATTTAACCTCATGTATTCCATATCCGATAACACTAAGCGCACCAACTTTACTTCTGTTTGAGCTGCCATATAAACCTATATAATATGCATCAGACTCTTTGTCATATCGCGGTGTGATAACTGTATTATAAATCTCATCACCCCTTTGATATGTTACATTAATTTTTTGCCCCGAGTGGAAGAACGTATACATAGAGACATCTCTAAACGTATAAATTTTGGTGTTGTCTAATTTAATAATCTTATCATTTTCCAAAATTCCCGCTTCTTGTGCCGGATATCCATCCATAACCTGAGAAATCTCAGGAAGATCAATTCCAATACTACCAATCAATATAACAGAAAATATAAAAGCCATTATAAAGTTAAATACAGGACCTGCTGCGACAACGCAAAACCTCGCTAAAACACTTTTATTAGAATAAGCTCTCTTGCTATCGCTATCACCATCTTCGCCTTCCATTGCACATGAACCTCCAAAAGGCAACAATTTGAGAGAAAATTTAGTTTCTTTTCCCTGAATACTGACTATTGTCGGTCCAAACCCAAGCGAAAATTCATTCACTTGAATATCATTTAATTTTGCCAGTAAAAAATGCCCAAATTCATGAAATATTATAATTATGCTAAAAATTATAATTGCAATTATTATCTTTAATACAATCAATTCTATCCTTACCTCGCAAATTGGCTATTTATATTCTCAATAATCATCTGCTGATCATCTAAAATCTGATTTATTGTAGGCTCTTCAATATATTGCATATCATCCATTTGTCTGCAAATCACATCATATATATCAAGAAATTTAATCTTGTTATCTAGAAACAATTTTACTGCTTCTTCATTTGCAGCATTAAAAATCGTCGGCATATTTCCACCTTTATTTATAGCATCATATGCAAGCTTTAAACCTTTAAAAGTATCGATATCAGGCTTATAAAATTCCAACTTGGCTACATCAAATAAATCCAGCTTAGTACCCAAAAGAGGTCTTCTTATAGGATAATAAAGAGCATACTGTATAGGCAGTCTCATTGTTGGAACGCCAAGTTGCGCTATAACTGCTCCGTCAACATACTCCACCATAGAGTGAACAATGCTTTGCGGATGTATTAAAACACATATTTTATCAGGTTCAACGCCAAAGAGCCAATGTGCCTCAATTACTTCTAATCCTTTATTCACCAGTGTAGCAGAGTCAATAGTAACTTTTTTTCCCATCGACCAATTTGGATGTTTGAGCGCCTGTTCAACCGTAACATTACAAAGCATGCTTTTATTCATGCCTCTAAATGCCCCGCCTGAAGCTGTAAGTAGAATTTTATTTATATGATTAGCTCTCTCTCCGTTTAATGATTGAAAAATCGCTGAATGTTCACTGTCAACAGGAATAATTTTTACGCCCGTTTTTGCAGCAAGCGGCATGATTATGTGTCCGGCACAAACTAATGTCTCTTTATTTGCCAATGCAATATCTTTACCGGCATTAATCGCAGCAATCGTCGGTTTAATTCCCAGCATTCCAACTATTGCCGTAACTACAACCTCTGCGTCTTTTTCTGTGGCAACTGCTTCTAAACCTTCCATACCATGCATAATGACCAGATTAGAAATATCTTTGGTTGCAACCTTTAGTTTTTTTGCATCATCCTCATCCGCAACGGAAACAATATGTGGGTTAAATGCTCTAATTTGTTTTTCTAAAAGTTCAATGTTCTTTCCTGCCGATAAAGCTACTACCTTTATATCTTTTTGTTCTTCAATTACAGATAATGTTTGAGTTCCTATAGAACCGGTCGAACCTAAAATTGAAATTTTTCTCATTTTAATCACTCTTATCTAAAAAAATAAACCGACAAATAGTAAACTATTGGCGCTGTAATAATTACGCTGTCAAACCTGTCCAAAATACCTCCATGTCCGGGTATAAGATTGCCATAATCCTTGATTTCATAAAATCTTTTTATAGCTGATGCAGCTAAATCACCTATCATTGAAATAAAACCGCCAATAGCACAAATAACCGGGAAAAGCAGTATCTGCGTAAAACTCATATCCATATTTCTTCCAAATATTATTCCAAATAGAAGCGCAATTACGGCCGAGCCGACTATACCTCCTATCGCACCTTCTTTTGATTTTTTGGGACTTAAAACAGGTGCCATCTTATGCTTTCCAAATTTTACCCCAACAAAATAAGCACAAGTATCACAAACCCATGAGCATATGAAAATAAGCCAAACTAAATATTTCCCTGCCTCAAGCTCTCTTGTGAGATAAACACAAGACAACATTAGTGCAACATAAAATATAGCAAAAAACGCTGCCATCAACTGGGTAGCATGTACTTTAGGATAAGAAAAAACAAAAATAAAAAGCATAACAATAAGAGCTAACAAAAACAGCATCTTAACATCAGCAATAAATGAAAATTTAAGATTTAAAAAATAAACCACAGATGCAATATAACCAACATAGGCTATTGCATTATTCTGAATCTTGAAAACTTTATAAAGTTCATACATACCAATTACAGATACAGCCCCGGTAGCTATCAGAAGATAGTTACCGCCTGCAATAAGCAAAACAAACAGAATCAGCGCTAATATTGCGCCGCTTATAACACGCGTTTTAAGCATTTACATCAACCTTTCCAAATCTTCTTTGTCTTGATGAATATTCATCAAGTGCCTCTTTTAGTTTGTCTTTATGAAAATCAGGCCAAGCAACATCAGTAAAATAAAGTTCACTATATGCTATTTGCCACAAAAGATAATTAGAAATCCTTAGTTCTCCACTCGTTCTAATCAAAAAATCCGGATCCGGAATTTTCGCTGTATCAAGCATATTACTAAAAAGCTGCTCATCGATATCATCAATTTGAATTTCGTTTGATATAACTTTATGTGTCATCTTTTTGATTGCACGTATCATCTCATTACGACTTCCATAATTAAGTGCAATCACAAGATTTAATCCTGTAAAATCCTTTGATATCTCCTCAAGATTTACAATTAGTTCCCGGATATCTTCACTAAGCCCCTCTATATCACCAATTATCTTCATCTTAATATTATGCTTTACACATAATTTATGGCATTTCTTTAGATATGTTCTAAACAAATTCATAAGGGCATGTATTTCTCCGTCCGGTCTGTTCCAGTTTTCAGTCGAAAAAGCATATACAGTCAAATATTTAATTCCAAAATCCCATGCAGCTTCTACTATTTCTTCTAAGGTTTTAGCACCTTGCATATGACCATAGTTTCTCGGCATACCTTTTTGTTTAGCCCATCTTCCGTTACCATCAAGTATAATGGCTACATGTTGCGGTATATTCATAAGCGACCTCACAATCTATACAAAAGCCTGTCCGCACAATTAAATATTCTCAGACAGGCTTTAAATCACATTTATTAATAATAATCTATACTGTAAGTATCTCTTTAGACTTGACCTCAACGGCCTCATCTATCTTCTTGATATAACTATCGGTAAGCTTTTGAATTTCCTCTTCAAGCTCTTTAATCTCATCTTCAGAAATATCCGAGGATTTACCAAGTTTTTTCATTGCATCATTCGCATCACGTCTGATATTTCTGACTGCAACCTTGGTATTCTCTCCTTTTTTCTTGACATCTTTTGCAAGCTCTTTTCTTCTTTCTTCGGTAAGTTCAGGAAATACCAGTCTAATAGCCTTTCCATCATTAGTAGGATTAATCCCTAAATCTGATGTAAGAATAGCCTTTTCAATTTCCTTTACCATACTGTTTTCCCAAGGCTGGATTTGAATTAATCTAGGCTCAGGAACAGATACGTTTGCGACCTGCTGCAAAGGTGTAGGTGTTCCGTAATAATCTACCTTTATGCTGTCAAGAACATGTGGATTCGCCCTTCCGGCTCTGATAGATGCATATTCATTTATTAAATTATCGTATGATTTTCCCATCTTAACTTCATACTGATTTAATCTCTCGTCCATCTTTCCTCCCTTAGACACTAACATATGTCCCATTAAAACTGCCGCTTATCGCTTTGATAATACTATTCTCTTCCTGTAATGCAAAAACATACATCGGCATCTTGTTCTCCATTGACATAATAGAAGCAGTCAAATCAACAACAGCAAGCTTTTTGTCAATTACTTCTTGAATTGTAACTTCATCATATCGCTTAGCATCCCTGTTTGTCTTAGGATCACTGTCATATACACCATCCACTGCCTTTGCAAGTAATATAGCATCAGCTTCTATCTCAACAGCCCTAAGAATAGTTGCTGTATCAGTAGAAAAATACGGATGACCGGTACCACCGGCAAAGAATACTACTTTACCCTCGCTAAATGCTGCATTTGTCTCATCCTTAGAAAAAAGCTTTGTAAAAGCGCCACAAACAAACGGTGTCATAATCTCTGTCTTTAAGCCTTCTGATCTAAAGACCTCTGAGGTGTAAATACAATTCATAACAGTGGCAAGCATACCAATTTGATCTGCCTTTGTCCTGTCAATTGCATTACTTTGTCTGCCTCGCCAAAAATTACCGCCGCCAATTACAATAGCAACTTCAACACCGGATGATACAATGCTTTTCACCTGTTTTGCAACACGGCGCACCGTTTCTTCATCAAATCCACTCTTGTTATCTCCGGCAAGAGCTTCTCCGCTAAGTTTAAGCAGTACTCTCTTCATATTATTCAGCCTCTTGGAAAATTTCAGTTACATCAACGTCTGAATAAGCCTGCGAGCAGAATCCTTCAATAACAGCGCCATTATTAATCTGAACTGAACGTGATTTAATATTACCAACAATTACAGCTGATGTATCAACAACAACGGGGCCTTTAACGTCTATATCACCTTTTATTGCACCGGCAACAACTGCTGATGTTGCATTAATATTTCCAACAATAACAGAGCCAAGACCAACCTTAACGGTTCCGGTGCTTTCAATTTCTCCGTTAATTCTTGCTGAATCAGCAAAGAACTCTGAAGAGTTTGTATTGCCGGCGATATTTCCGGTAACTACAAGCTTTCCACGGCACTTAACATTACCTTTAACATTACCGCGAATTTCAATTGATCCTGCAGTTTCAACATCACCGGTAATCGTCATACCCTGAGTAATAATAGCTTCTTCATCAGAGATTTCATCATCTTCTTCTGTTACTCCCACGGTATCAACTTCAGTTACTGAATCATTATTATCAAGACTATCAGTGTTTATTTCTTCAGTAACCTCCTGTGCAAATTCTTCTTTGATTTCTCCGTTGTCCATTGTGTCCATTACATTTTCCTCCATGTTATTTTCTTCATTAAACTGATCATCATTAGTATTATCTAATGTATCTTCAGGCAATTCCTCACTTATTTCTTCTGCAATCTGTTCATCTTTTTCAGAATCATCTTGCATTACAAATGACTTATCATCTTCATCCACTGCAAAAGGTTTAGATTCTTCGTTTATTGCTTCTTCATCAACTTCCTCTAAGAATCCATCGAGTTTTGCCAGCTCAGACTGTGCGTCTATATCGCTCTCAAGGCTCCCATCATCAACATTCGCATCAACTGAACCTGCAAATTCATCATCCTCACCGGATAAGATTTCCTTTGTGGCCTGATCGAGGTCTTCTTTGAAATCTTTAAAAAAACTCATCCGTCTATCCTCCTAAAATATAATTATTCTATACTTTTGTAATAAATATGCTGTACTAGTTCCGTATCTTCATCAATCGGCAATATCTGTGCTCCTGAAGCTTGAAGTTCTTCAATTAGAGAAGAAAGCGCATCTACTGTAGTATCCTTTGCTTCAGTATCATGAAGCAAAACAACTGACGAATTGTAGTTAACAACATCTCCCATAACAGCTGAGATTAGATCTTCCGTAGAATATGCCTCACTTGTAGCATCGCCGCTAGAAACATTCCAATCAAAGTATGTAATATCTTGCGAGTTAAGATACGAAATAAATTTATACATAGAAACATTGCTTACTTGATTCGAGCTTCCTCCGGGAAATCTATAATAAACCGGATTTACTCCTGTTGCTTCATATATGCAATTCTTTATTTTCTTAAAGTCTTTCTTAAATGCTTTTAAAGATGAGTATATACTACTGTAATCATGCGAATACGAATGCATACCTATTGTATGCCCCTCATCTACAATTCTTTTATATAATGCCTTAGACTCACTATCTTCTTTTCCAATTACAAAAAACGTCGCCTTTACACCGTATTCATCAAGAATATCAAGAATCTGCGAAGTATTATCGCTAGGTCCATCATCAAATGTAAGATAGACCTTCATCTGATCAACCTCATCATCTTCTTGCATACCAGTACTTACGCTGGAAGAATTATCGTCCTTCGAATTACTATCCGTCGAGATTGTGGTCTCTTCACCTGTAATAAGCTGTTCTAAAACTGTGGTATTTTCCTCTAATTTGGTAAGGCGTACCTTTAATGTTCTAACATAAACAGCTAAGCCAATAATGGAAATAATAGAAACTATTATCCAAA
Organism: uncultured Eubacterium sp.; assembly: GCA_905236225.1. GTDB lineage: Bacteria > Bacillota > Clostridia > Lachnospirales > Lachnospiraceae > Eubacterium_C. Next base: position 13,978 of record CAJOPM010000122.1, on the reverse strand, counting down.
TAAAAGCGATAAGAAGTATGGTATTCTTTAAACGCTGTACTCTCTTGTGGCGCCTATAGTTCTCCTTTAAGTTGGAAGATGGGTCAAGATTTCCCATAAAACTCCTCCATATAAAATTTTGACAACTAATTGTACCACACTTTATAGAAAATACATACAAAAATATAACGAAAAATCATTTTTTGTCTATAAGGTTCTCAAAATACTTCTTTGCCATCACATTACTGACTCTTTTCCTAACTACCGAAGCGTAAAACGGTCTTTCCAAATAATCATCCGCTCCAAGTTTTAGCACACGTTTTTCATTCATTTCACCTCTTTGAGAGGCCACAATAATAGGTATATCCTTAAGATTGGGATCCTTTTTTATATTTTTCAGGAATATATATCCATCCATCTCAGGCATAATAAGATCAAGCAAAATAATGCTGATTTCTCCGGGATGATTACGCAAATACTCTAGAGCTAACTTGCCATTTTCCGCCTCTGCTATCTTAAATGAATCGTTAAAGATTTTTCTTACAATATTTCTGTTTATGCTCATATCATCTACTACAAGCATAGTCTCGCCACCGACTAATCCTTCGATTTTAACCGGCATATCTTTATCAATCTCATCTCCGAGATTAAATGTCGGCCCTTCTTTTTCAAGCAGCTTAATATATTCCTCTTCAGGCATAGGCTTAGCAAAATAATATCCTTGAGCCTGATCACATTCCAATGATCTAAGCAAGTCAAGTTGCTCTCTGGTTTCTACACCTTCCGCAACTACTTCCAGATTCATCCACCTTGCAAGAGAAATAATAAAATTCAATATACTTCCTGTTTGCTTTTTTCTTAATCTTTCGTTTTGAAGGAATTTCATATCAAGTTTTAAAACATCAACCGGTAAATCAGACAGCATATTAAGCGAAGAATATCCCGAACCGAAATCATCCATTTCTATAACAAATCCGGAGCTTTTTAATTTCTCAACAACACTTATTATCTGTTCAGGCTTTTCAGTATAAGCAGTTTCGGTTATCTCTAAATGTAAGTCTTTTGGTAAAATTCCATGTTTACTGACTATATCTGTTAAAATCTGAGGAAGCTTTTCGTTATATATATCTCTTCTGGATACATTTACCGATAATGGCACGTAGGGCTTACCCTCAGCCTTGCGCCTTGCTATGAAGCTGCTTGCCTCATTCCAGATATAATTATCCATCTCGGTAATAAATCCATTCTTTTCGAACAAAGGAACGAAATTCATAGGCGAAAGCAACCCCTTTTTAGGATGCTCCCATCTGACAAGCGTTTCTGCACCAACATGGTTTCCTGTTGTTATATCTATCTTTGGTTGGAAATATATAGTAAACTCTCCATCGTTTAGAGCATTTCTCATTTCACCGGCTATTTGCTGTTCTAACAACATTTTGTCTCTTACAGTATTATTGTAAAACGAAATATGCTTATTATATATTCCTTTAATCTCGTTTGCAGCTAAATATGCTCTATCACACAAACCGGATATTTCTTCATCTGTATTTTCTATACGAATAGCTCCCATTTTTGGGCTGACCATTATACCAATCGGGTATGAAACCATGCACTGATAAAAATCATCCGCAAAATCAGTCTCAAAATTCTTGGCATTTTTTAAATTATCACCCTTAAGAGGATGCAGCATAACAAAATGGTCTGCTGAAATGCGTCCACATATACCGCCTATTTCTTTTTCCTTGCCAAGAAGAACTCTTGACATATATTTTAGTATCTTATCGCCTTCCGGATTGCCATAAACTTCATTAATAAGTTTGAAATTTTCAATATCTACGGATAAAATGTCATATTCTACGCCATCTTCTTTTTCAGATATGCGTTCTTTTACCATCTCATAAAATGTTTCTTTATTATATACATTTGTAAGGCTGTCCTTAGTAACAATATCCATCATATTTGACATATATCTAAGTTGAATTGTATTCTTAATCCTAAGCCTTACTATTTCAGGTTCATATGGCCTTGATATAAAGTCAACAGCCCCAAGCTCAACAGCTTTTAGTTCTGATGAATAATTATCCATAATTGTAATGACTACAACCGGTATCTTGCTATAATTATCATCAGCCTTCATAGCTTTAAGAACTTCATAGCCATCCATTACCGGCATAACTATATCAAGTACAACAACCGCAATATCTTCGTAGTGATCTTCTAGTTGTTGCATAGCAATCTGTCCATTTTCTGCAAAAAGAAGCTCATAATCATTTTCTAAGAGATTCTTCAAAATAACTCGATTAATATTCTGATCATCTACAATTAAAACAACATTTCCAAAGGCCATACATATTCTCCCATTAAAACCTCTACAGTCTCATAAATTATTATAAAACTCTTAAGTCCTTAGTTCAAGGAAAAAACAACCAGCAACCTAAACAAGATAAAAACCCCGAATCTGCGAAAAGTCGCATTTTCGGGGTTTTTATCTTTATAAATTCATTGTATTGTTTTTACTGGTTCATCTGAGCTGCAACCTCAGCTGCAAAATCTTCCTCTTTCTTCTCAATTCCTTCGCCTGTTTCAAAACGAACGAAACGAGCAACCTTAACATCTGTACCGGCTTCTTTAGATACCTGTTCAAGATACTTGCCAACTGTCTGCTTTCCATCTTCGGCCTTAACATAAACCTGATCTACAAGGCAAATTTCTTTAAGCTCTTTATTAATTCTACCCTTGATAATTCCCTGAATAACCTTTTCAGGTTTCTGTGACTCCTTAGGATCATTCTGAATCTGAGCCATAAGGATTTCTTCTTCATGGTCAAGATACTCTTTGCTAACTTCGCTTCTGTCAACAAATTTTGGATTAAGAGCAGCAATCTGCATAGCTACATTGGTAAGTGCCTCTTTAACTGTATCATTAACATTGCCGCATTCAGCTTCGACAATAACACCGATTCTTCCGCCACCATGAACATATGACACAACGCAGCCATTTGAAGCCGTAACCTTCTCAAATCTTCTAATTGTAAGATTCTCTCCGATTGTTGCGACTTTTTCCACTAAAGCTTCCTGAACGCTCTTAGAAGTATCCTCGTTCCATTTTTCCTGCATAAATGCATCTAAATCCTTAGCGTCAGATGCTAAAGCCTGTTTTGCTACTGCACTAACATAGGTTTGAAATTTTTCATTTTTTGCTACAAAGTCTGTCTCTGAATTAACTTCAACTACAGCTGCAACCTGATCTGAATCTACTGCAATTGCACAAAGACCTTCAGCTGCAATTCTTCCGGCTTTCTTCTCAGCCTTTGCCTGTCCGTTCTTTCTCAAATATTCTACAGCGGCATCCATATCACCGTCAGTTTCGGTGAGTGCCTTCTTACAATCCATCATTCCTGCGCCTGTCATCTCGCGCAACTCTTTAACCTGTGATGCTGTAATAGCCATATCTTATCATTCCTCCTGATTATATGCATATATTATCAACTAAAGTATTTTTTATGCTTCTTCTTCACTCTGCTGCTGCTCTTCTGTTGTTCCTTCAGCTCCCTGGTTTGCCTCTATTACCGCATCAGCCATCGTTGAGACAATAAGCTTAACGGCACGAATAGCATCATCATTTCCCGGAATTACATAGTCAATCTCCTCAGGATTACAGTTTGTATCAACAATTCCGATAAGTGGTATGTTAAGAGAATGTGCTTCCTGTATACAAATTCTTTCTTTCTTGGGATCTACAACAAATATAGCATCCGGAATTTTCTTCATTTCTTTGATACCGCCAAGATTTCTTTCAAGCTTCTCCTGCTCTTTTTTAAGAGCAATTACTTCTTTTTTGGGAAGTACTTCAAATGTTCCGTCAGCTTCCATCTGCTCAATATTTTTTAATCTCTTAATACGGCTCTGTATGGTCTTAAAGTTTGTAAGCATTCCTCCAAGCCATCTTTCATTTACATAATACATTCCGCAACGCTCAGCCTCTGCTTTAATAGAATCCTGCGCCTGCTTCTTAGTTCCTACAAAGAGAATCTTACCTCCGCCTGCTACAATGTCAAATACAGCTTTGTATGCCTCATCAACCTTAACAACAGACTTCTGCAAATCGATAATATAAATACCATTTCTCTCTGTGTAAATATAAGGAGCCATCTTAGGATCCCAACGTCTTGTCTGATGTCCAAAATGGACTCCTGCCTCTAACAGCTGCTTCATAGAAATTACGCTCATTTTTGTTTCCTCCGTTTGGTTGTTCTTCCATATGTTTCAATTCCGGATAACCAAATGGCACCGACCCGGTGATCCACATATGTGTTTTGTAAATAGTTCTCTTAAATGCAAGTCTTTCACTAAAAAAGACCTACGGCGTAAATTCTACCATAGATCTTTTACTATGTAAAGCAATAAAATTGCAGTGTTAGATAAAATAATTTTATTCTTATTTCCTGATTAAGACTTTGGCCACTTGCGCATAACTTGCACCATATTCAAATGTGAAAGTCCCTGTTCTAAGACTTGAATCATATCCATGTTCTATAAGATAATCATTAAAATCAGATGCATCATCTACAACACCGGCACTATATAACTGCAATGCAATATCATCAGAAGAGTTTCCGTTTGTAATTTTTACAGTGATTGTTTTTTTCGACTCTTCATCATCACTATCACTATTTTTTGTAGACTTACTCTTATTTGATGCTGCATCTTCGTCATCTTCTTCGGATGTTTCTTCTTGAGTATTGTCTGAGCTATCCTGCGTATCACTTTCTTGGCTTTGCGCCTCATTATCAGATGATACCCCTTCACTTTCAGTCTCTTTATCAGCTATAACGCCTTCATCGCTCATCTGCATTCCGAGCTCTTGTGCTCTTTGTATTACTTCTTCATCTGTTAGTTGATCTTCATGAATATTAAATGCTATAGCCATTATAATAACAGTTACAATTACGCCAATAGCAACACCTCTAAGATAATATTTAAACTTCACTTATCTTATCCCCTTCAAACAAATCTATAACGAGCTTAACTTCTCCCAATCCAATTCCTAGTTCCTTTGCTATTTGAACCGGTGTCTGTCCTGCCCTGAATCTCTCTAGTATCTTAGTATTATGATTAGCCTCATCCAACTCTTTTTCAAACTGCTCGTCTATATTTGTTTCGTCATCTATTGACTCAAAAATTTCCTCATCATCTTGAATATCTAAAATCGACTCATCAATGATAACATCTTTTTCTTCTTTTGTCTGAAGTGCGCCTGTTCCTATTGCCTGTACAGTTTTAACAGCTGTCTGTGCACTGTATTTTATCTTCTCAATTTCTTGCTTTTGAGACTTCATCAAAGATAATTTTTCTTGAAGATCATTTGCAAAATCGGTTAGTTCGCTGTGCTTATCATTAAGCATGCTATACAAAAACATAACCTCACTGTGATTTGTATTAATCTTTTCAATTACGGTGTTGGAAAACTCATCAACTGCCATAATCTTTTCATTGGTAATCTTATCTAAAGCAACATCAACCTTTTCCATAGAATCTTCTACTAAAATATCTATTTTCTCATCTACCTGACCTTCGGCATTAATAAGCGCATTTTCTACAATTTTCTTAATTTCCTCATCACTTAAATCTGCTAAAGTCTCAAGCTCTTTGGGTGAAAGTTTTTCTGTAACAAAAAAACTACCTATAAAAAGAACAACTCCAACAGCTATCAAAATGCCTTCTATGGCTAACATGCTCGTCTCCTTAACTCTAGATTGAAATATCAAATTTGTGTTCGCTACCCTTTTTTATCACTCTATCTTTAGGTGCTTCTTCTTTTTTCTTTTTCATACCCTGTCTTTTTTCGTAAGAATTACTGCCTTGTTGAGAGGCATCTTTTTGTTCAAATTGATTATTGGTCTCATCAGCATTATCCGGATTATTGACCCTGGTCGGTCTTTCATCCATCTGCCTTGTCATTTCAACTTGAATATTTTGTTGCTGTGCAAGAGGTTTAGTCTCGTCACTATGTTTAAGATTGCCTATTTCGGCTGTATTTTGAATCATTCCATTAATATCAACCGGTCTGATAGACATACAACTCATCCTTTCTTTAAAACTAAATTGTAACCTGTATCTATAGCGGCACTTTCTTAATCCCCTCATCAGTCTTAACAAATCTAATATGATGTTCTACTGCCTCAACATTATATGTTACGTCTTTAATTACAATAATAACTCCCGGATATGTCTCTGCAGTAACGGCCAAATAGGAATCCGTCCCTCTTCTTAAGCTCTCCATTAGCTTTTGTTCTTTATCTTTTGCTTCTTCAAGCATTTTTTGTTGGAATTTAAACTTTTGGAGAGTCTGCTTAAAATAATTAACTTTATCCTCAGCTAGCGGAACCTTGGCCTTAATTTTTTGTGTAAAACTTTCTACAATCATCTTCATACTATCAAGACTATTGGTAAGTTCTCTTATTTGGCGTCTAACAGTATCATATTCTTTTTTTGTTTGCTGGTCAATTCCAAGTTCTATTCTGGTCGCAGTCCCCATATTACTTCCGACCGATACAGCATCAATTGAGCCTAAAACCTGCATTCTTCCACCGGTAAGCATACCTTTTTTGCCTAAAATATGCAGATTTCCGTTACACGTAACCTGGCTGTATAGTACAGACTCGCTTTTTACATCACCACCGGCAATAACGGTTGCATTTTCTATAAATTTTGCGATTAAATTTTTCTTTGCTGTGATAACGCCCTTGCCGCCGCCTTGTACGCCTCTTTTTACTATTACATCTCCCCCCGAAACTATAACAGCATCTTCAACGCTTCCTTCGACAATTACATCGCCTTTACACTGAATATTAAAACCGCTCTTCACGCTGCCGTGTACAAGTACTTGTCCGTTAAATTTTATATTACCTGTAGACAAATCTACGTCTTCTTTAATCTCTAATACCTCAGAAACCGCAATTTTATCAGATTTATAAGTAACATGCCCATCAACATTTGATATAAGATTTAAGCCATCTTCACTTACATATACATTTTTTCCATAAACAAAATTAGCCGCTTTTCCCGGAACAGCAGGGACAACATGTCCTAAGACATCCTGCCCATCGGCTCCAACGGAATGCGGTATCTTTACAGCTAATATATCACCTTTTTTAACCTGATTTACAAGATTTAGGTTTTTGTAATCAACATTGCCCGACTCATCAACTTCAGGTGTCAAATTACTATTCGTATCAAATCGCAACTCAATAGAACCATTCTTACCAAGCTCCATTGCCCTTCCGATTGCGATTATATAATCCACCTCATATTGTCTGTCATTAAGAAAGTCTTTAATCTCATCATCCTGTATTCCAAAAACAACACCTGCGACCTTAAGTTCCCTCATTATCTGATCATAGGTTAGTAATTGTCCCTCACCGACAGGTTTATGAAATCTACAAAACACTTTCATTTTATCTTGTTGAATAAAGATATTCATACTTTCATCTTTATTCTCATTGGCAGTATCGCCGGGCTCTAAATCATTAGTCTTTTCCTTTTCAATATCACCCATTAATATCCCCTCTAATATTATGGCACAAGAATATTGAAATAATTACCCATTTTCTTTTTCATTTTAACAAGTGCCTTAGTATGTAGCTGAGAAACTCTAGACTCAGAAACGCTTAATATCTTACTGATTTCTTTAAGAGTCATCTCTTCGTAATAATACAACAATATTACTTTTCTTTCTTTATCAGTTAAAATATGAAGACATTCTTCAAGAGTCTCTTTAAGTTCACTCTTTTCTACAACGGCTTCAGGTTGTTCAAAATGAGAATTCCTATGAGTATCCATTGCAGGCTCACTACCTTGTTCTACATACTCATTTAAAGAAACAACATTTGTAACCTTAAGCTGAGATTGCCAATTATTCAATTCATCTTCGCTTATCTGAAGATATTGTGCAACCTTATCATCTGTTGCAAGCTTACCTGTAGTTGACTCTATATGTTTAATGGCCTCATCAATTTTCTTTTGTTTTTGTCTGACTGTTCTTGGAATCCAATCCATCTTTCGAATCTGATCCAAGATAGCTCCCCTAATTCTAAGTGATGCATATGTCTCGAATTTAACATCTTTGTCTATATTAAATTTATCTATTGCATCAATTAATCCAAATATGCCATAACCTACCAGGTCATCATACTCAACATTATACCCTAAATACATACTAAGCCGGCCAGCCACCAACTTAACAAGAGGGGCATATTCAAGTATTATTTTTTCTCTTTGCTGTGGGGTCGGATTCTTTTGGTAATCCCTCCAAAGCTTTTCTTTTTCATCATTTTTCATGCTATAGCCCCTAATAATTTATTATCAAGTCTCTTCTTCGTTTTCAGAAGTCTGCGCCTCTTCCTCTGCGCTATCTTGTGGTTCTTCTTCGGTGCTGATATCTTCATCACTACCTAAGTTCTCGCCTTCTTCACTTTCTTCTTCACCATTTTGATCTGTATCTTCTTTAGTTGGATTAAGTACATCAGCAAAGTTCTTGTCTACTATAACCTTTACTATGCAACCAATAATAAGAAAACAGATAAGTGTTACAAGAAGTCTTTCGAGCATAACTTTTGTATCTACACCAACTAAAATACATACTACACAACAGGCCGCCCCACCTATAAGCATAATTATAAGGGGCAGAGATTTCGTTCCCATAATTATATGTCCTTTATTAGATTATCTTAAGCGGCTTTCCAACAGCTTTAATATGATACTCACCTGTCTCACAATGAAGTTCTACAGTTCTTCCGTAATTAAGTCCTGTATCTTCTGCTATAATTCTTATATTTAATTCCTTTAATTTCTTCTTAACTGCCTCGATGTTACGCTCGCCGACATTTCCGACTCCGGTATTCCCTGATACTTCAAACATCTTTGCTCCGCCGGCAATTTTTGCCTTAAGAGAAGCTCTGTTTGCTCCGGCTTTGGTAACTTTTTCGACAAGTTCTTCTATTCCGGTATCTGCAAATTTTGCCTTATTAGTATTATTCCTAATCTGAGTGCTGTCCGGAAGCATAATATGAACCAGTCCGCCAATTTTGGTTGTTTTATCATATAATGCAATTCCTATACAAGACCCAAGTCCTAATGTTGTGATTGAGTCAGGAGCCTTACATACATTCAAATCGGCAATACCAATTTTAATCATTTTACCCATTGCTCAACCCCACTACTATAACTGAATTCCCAAAGCATTTAATATTTTTTCATACGATTCAGGATCAGGCAGAAGTATGAAATAGCCCTCTATAACTACATCATCTCCAAACTTAGTTTCAATAAGCAACGCATTGTCACCGTATTGTCCAAATACTGAGGCAGGAACACTAAGTATGGCCGCCTCCATATCAATTGCCAACGCTGGTACAGATGGCTGAATATTAAGATTAGTAAGACCTGAAAGTGCCGACAAATATGATCCGCCAATAATATTTCCAATTTCTTTAAGAGCAGATAAATCCATCTCGTCAAATTCTTCACTATAACCCGGATCTCTACCCATAAGCGTATTAACAAGATAATGTGCTGAATCAAGACTTAATAGGAACATCATACTGCCTGATATATCCCCTATTACCTCAAGGTAAATTCCGGCAATAACATCTTCTTCAGGACCAATAGCCGTAGGAAGCTCCTGAAATCCCATAAGTTCTACACTTGGAACACTCATATCAACCTTAAGCCCTAACATATTCGCTATAGCTGTCGTAGCATTACCGGCTCCGATATTTCCTATTTCCCTAAGCACATCAAAATACATTGTATTTATAGTGTCAAAACTAACATTTTCAGCCATTTTCTTCTCCTTAACTTGAGTAATCAAATAAAACTTTTGGCATACAAAATCACCATACAATTAATGGCAAAATTTAACCACTTCTTACAAACAGGGCTGCATAAATCATCCAATTAAAATGCAGCCCTATTAATTTTAGTTTGATATGGAAAGTAATAATTAACGATAGAAATTATACAGTCTCTTTTTCTTCAATAATCTTACTAATGTCAAATAATGATATTAGCTGCTCTCCATTCTTTCCTATGCCATCGATAAAATTAGACTTTTCATCATTCATATCTTGGGCATTTTTGTCAATTTGATCCTCAGACAAATTAACTACCTCTTTAACCTCGTCAACAATAATTCCGAGTGCTCCTTGCTGTTCAATCTTCAGTATAATAATTCTGGATGAATTAGTAAAGGTATCTTCCTCAAGTCCCATTTTAATTCTAATGCTCATTACAGGTACAATTTCACCTCTAAGATTTATTATACCTTTAAAATAATGCTGCGCTTTAGGTACTCGAGTGATTTTTTGCATACGAACAATGTTATCAATAAAGCTAATATCAATTCCATACTGCTCGCTGCCTATCTTAACTACAATATACTGGGTAGTTTCAACCTCAACGGGCTCCATTAAGTCTGCCATATCTTAAACACCTCCGTTACATCAAAGTATTAACATCAAGGATAAGAGCAACTTCACCATCTCCAAGTATGGTAGCACCGCTTATTATCTTATTGCCGTTGATGTATTTGCCTAGTGATTTAATAACTATTTCCTGCTGTCCCATAAGATTGTCGACAACAAGACCTACCTGCTTTTCTCCCTTTGAAACAATAACAACGGTAATACTGTCGCCATCATTTTCAAGAGCTTCTATATCCAAAAGTTCGTTAAGTCTGATAAGTGGTATAACCGATCCTCTTATATGTATTACTTCATTGGCTTGTACGTATTTGATATCGCTAATATTGATATATTCTATTGTCTGAATGGAACCGAGTGAAATAGCAAACTTCTCATCTCGAACTTCTACCATCAATGCTTGAATAATAGCAAGTGTAAGCGGAAGTCTAACTGTAAATTTGGTACCATATCCCAAGGTACTCTTGACCTCGACATCTCCGCCTAAAGCTTCTATATTTGACTTAACTACGTCAAGTCCTACGCCTCTTCCGGAGATATCAGTAATCTGTTTTGCCATAGAGAAACTCGGCTGGAACAAAAGGTCAATAATTTCTTTTGAACTCATTGCTGATGCTTGTTCTTCAGAGAACTGACCTCTTTCTACCGCTTTGCTTCTTACAGCTTCAACGTCAATACCATTACCATCATCGCTAACTTCAATGATAACGTTATTTCCTTCCTGGAATGCATTAAGCGTAATAGTTCCGGTAGCAGGCTTGCCTCTTTCTTTTCTAAGCTCAGCAGACTCAAGTCCATGGTCAGCTGAATTTCTAAGAAGATGCTGCAATGGATCTCCAAGCTGATCAACAACGGTACGATCAAGCTCAGTATCCTCACCACTCATCTGCAATACCATATCTTTTCCGAGCTTCTTAGAAAGATCTCTAATCATTCTCGGGAATTTATTTACAGCGCTCTCAATTGGTACCATTCTAACCTTCATAACAGATTCATGAAGATTAGTGGTAATTCTCTCAAGGTATTCAATTTGTTCGTGGAAAAGCTGCGAATCAAAGTTTCCATCATCAGATGTACTGATTGATACAAGTGAGTTCTTAGCAATAATAAGCTCACTAACCTGATTCATAAGCGCATCAAGTTTTTCAATATCAACTCTGATTGTCCTGCTGGTAACAGGCTTACCACCACCGGACTTCTTGGCAGGTGCATCTTTCTTGGCTCCTGTATCTTTAGCCGGTGCTGCGGCCGGTGCAGAAGTTTTAGCCGGCGGAGTTGCCACAGCTTCGGCCTTCTTTTCTTCTTTGGCGTTTTCTTCTTTTGCAGGCTGTTCTTCAGTTTCAGGCTCATTAGTAGGCGGCTCATCTAATTTTTCAACAACAACCTCGGAAATTTCCGAAACAGCCTTTACCGCCTTTACAATAGGATCGAGTTCCTGATCAGTAACCAAAAGAAAATGGAAATCAAAGTCGAATTTTTCATCTTCTATATCTTGTGAGCTTGGCATATATGCCATTATCTGTCCAAACTCTTCTACTGCTTTAAATACAAGGAACGCTCTAGCTGCCTTAAGCAGGCACTCCTCATCAATATATACAGAAAAACCATACAAAGTAAGACCCTTATCCATCTCAGCTTTAATAGCATCTCTTTCCGGATCTTCGAGGAATATTTCTTTAAATTTAGCCTTATTATCAGTCTGAGCAGTTCCTTCCTCGGACGCATCATCTGCGGCTGCTTGCGCTTTATCACCTGCAGCTTCGGGTGCTTCCTGTCCTGTTCCGGCTGCTAAGACCCTGTTAAGCTCATTAATAATAGCCTCGTTGTCCTCTGTACCTTCGTCTGAAGTTCCTTTAACATTTTCAAGATATCCCTCAATAGCATCTAAGCATTCGAAAAGAACATCAATCAGTTCGCTGTTGACTTTCATATTGCCACTTCGAACTTCTTGAAATACATTCTCCATATCATGCGTCAAATGCTGCATGCGCTTGAATCCCATAGTTCCAGCCATTCCCTTAAGGGAGTGTGCTGCGCGGAATATCTCATTGACCATGTCCATATTTTCAGGATCACTTTCGAGTGTCATAATACAATCGCTCAAATCCTGAATATGACCATTTGTTTCGTCGATAAAAATTTCTAGATACTGGCTAACATCCATAATTATTTTACCCCCACGTTCTTGATAATTGTCGGCGCGACGTCGTCTAGCGGCACCACCTCGTCAACACATCCTGTCTCCGCTATGGCTTTGGGCATACCATAAACGATACAAGTATCTTCACTTTGTGAGATGATATGGACCTTCTTATCCTTTCTAAGAGACATAATACCTTCTGTACCATCCGCTCCCATTCCGGTAAGAACTACGCATGTAATCTCGTCAAACTTACTGTTCTTAAGAGATTCATACATATAATTGGCATATGGTCTTAGGCCACCCACCGGCGGCTGATTGCCAAGATGAACTTTGTGAGAACCGTCAGGACAAGGGACTATTTCAAAATGCGAGCCTCCCTTTGCTATAATCACTTTGCCCTTCTCAAGTTTATCACCCTCTTGCGCCTCTTTGACTTCTAACTCACTAAGCTCATTGAGTCTTTCAGCCATTGACTTAGTAAATCCGACCGGCATATGCTGAACTAAGATAATAGGTGCATCGATAGACTTAGAAATGTAGGGTATTACACTCTGAAGCGCCTTTGGACCTCCGGTTGAACTGGCTATGGCTACGCACTTCTTACCACCCTTAGAGCGTGGCATAGTGCTTGACTGTTGAAGCTTCGGCTTAGTCGTAGGAGTTTTATGGAACAACATCTTGGTATTGCCGGATTTTAGTACCGCACTGACAATAGAAAGAAGCTGATTTTTAAAATCCTCTCCCTTAGCTTGAAGAACATTGTCGGGTTTAGTGACAAAATCAATTGCTCCAAGCTCCATAGCTTTAATAGTTACATCGGCGTCCTTAGTGGTCAATGTACTAACCATTATGACGGTTGCTCTAATATGTTCTTTTTTGAGTCTTTCTAAAAGCTGCAGACCATCCATATGCGGCATATTCACATCAAGAAGTACGCAGTCATATTTGGTAGTCTTAAGCTTTTCGTAAGCCTCCAGTCCATCTTTGCAGACATCATTTGCCTCAAAGATATCATCTGTGTTGATTATATCACATATAACCCTTCTCATAAGTGCAGAGTCATCTACAACCAGAATATTTTTTTTCATAACTTATTTCCTCTTCTTGAGCAAGCGTCTTTCTTCATTAACGATTTGTTTTACCAAATCATCTTGCACTGCTTTATCAATTGCTACGAATTTAAGTCTTACATCATATTGTCCTTTTGCCTTCTCAGACGGAGTACATGCTATTGTCTCTGCCATAAGCTGATATATTTTCTCATTCTCATCTGAGGAAAGTGAAAATTTAACCAAAATCAATTCTTTTTCTTTTAGCTCTTCACTTATTATTATCTTAACTCCACCGCCACTTACATTTATTAATGTACCTTTAAT
>CAJOPM010000121.1 GCA_905236225.1 uncultured Eubacterium sp. | reverse complement strand
TTTGAACTCTCAAGTTGACTTGAGTTTTAATTCTTTGAATCTTTCAAGGTTGTCTCACTATTCAGTTATCAAGGTTGTGCGCTGTCGCCTCATTTTGCGACAGCTTATTAATATTATCACTTTAAAAATACCTTGTCAACAAAAAGTTTAATAAAATTTAAAGTGATTTGTAATATGTCCATCTGCTGTTAGATGGATTTCCAATATATCACGCTGATTCACAGGTGTCAATATGTTATTTTTAAATACTTTGTATTTTTTTTACGTTCATAGCTCGCATTGAGTTTAGTATTGCTATTACACATACTCCTACATCTGCAAACACTGCCTCCCACATGTTTGCAACTCCTATGACTCCTAAAAAGAGGATTGCAAACTTTATTGCAAGTGTGAATACTATGTTTTGTCTTACGATTATCATTGTTCTTTTAGCTATGTTTACGGCTTTTGGTATCTTTATCAGGTCATCATCCATAATAACTATATCTGCTGCCTCTATCGCAGAGCCTGATCCCATCACTCCCATAGCTATTCCTATATCTGCTCTCATAAGCACCGGAGCATCATTTACTCCATCCCCTACGTAAGCTAATGATTCGTTTTCTCTTCTATTATCAAGAAGCTCTTCTAATCTTTCTACTTTTTCTTGTGGTAATAAACCTGCATGATATTCATCAATTCCGGCCGTTTCTGCTATTTGTGCGGCTGAGTTTGGTCTATCGCCTGTTAGCATTACGCTTTTTTGAACACCGATTGTCTTTAATATCTGATTTGTCCTTTTTGCTTCTTCTTTTATGATGTCATTTATAATTATTGTTCCTAAGAATTCTTCATCATATGCTACATATACGTGACTGCCGGGCTTATTGCAGGCTTCTACTTTGATACCATTTTCATTTAACAAAGTTTCGTTACCTATCAATAATTTTTTATCATTTGCCATACATGTTATTCCGTAGCCGGCTTTTTCTGTGACTTTACTTATTATTGATGTATCTATGGTTTTGTTTGTTGTATGTTGTGTATATGCTTTTTTTATTGCCTCTGCTATAGGATGATTGGAATAACTTTCGGCTGCGGATGCAAGATAAAGAAGTTTTTCTTTTTCGTTTTTTCTTACAATTAACTCGGTTACCGTAAATTCTCCCTTTGTCAACGTTCCGGTTTTGTCAAATGCAATTATTTTAAGTTTTGATAATTCTTCTATATAATTGCTTCCTTTTATCAGTACACCGATTTTGGATGATGCGCCTATTCCCGAAAAAAATCCCAAAGGTATTGATATTACCAGTGCACATGGGCATGATATTACTAAAAATATACATGCTCTATATATCCAATCAGACCATGTCTGCCTATCTCCTCCAAGTATTATTGGTGGTATTATAGCCAGTACAAGTGCGGATATTGTGACTATAGGCGTATATATGCGGGCAAATTTTGTAATGAAATTTTCTACTTTTGTCTTTTTTTCCGATGCTTCTTCGACAAGTTCTAATATTTTTGCTACTGTTGAATCTTCATATGCTTTGGTAGTTTTTACCTTAAAATAGCCGTCTTTATTAACGTATCCGCTTATTATTTCATCACCTGTTTCTACTCGCCTTGGTAAAGATTCTCCTGTTATCGCTGATGTATCAATAAATGACGTTCCCTCTATAATAACGCCGTCTATTGGGACAATTTCTCCGGGTTTTACAAGTATTGTTGTTCCTATTTCTACATCATCAACATCTTCTAAGCTTATTGATCCGTCTTCATTTACAACATTTGCATATTCAGATGCTATATCCATCATTTTTGATATGCCATCTCTTGATTTTCCGACCGCATATCCCTGAAACAGCTCGCCTATTTGATAAAATATCATAACAGCTGCGCCTTCCGGATATTCTCCTACTATAAATGCGGCAACTGTTGCTATCATCATTAAAAAATTTTCATCAAAAATATGTCCATGCGATATATTTATTATCGCCTTTCTTATTACATCGTATCCTGCTATTAAATATGGTATGGCAAATATACATATACTAAGCCATCTTGAATAGTTTTCAAATCCTTCTGTAATATTAAATATGAATAATGGAATATATATAACTAAAGCTAGGATTACTCGAATGCGCAATTTCTTGAGCTTTTTCGTCATAGTCTCTCTCCTATCTTACTATAATGCAATCCGGATCTATTTTTTTACATATATCCTGTGCTTCATCTAATATTTTGTCTATATCTTCTTCATCTGTTTCTATGGTAAGCTTCTGTGTCATAAAATTCATACTTGCTGATTTTACTCCTGATATTTTACTGATTCCTGCTTCCATTTTTGCTGCGCAATTAGCACAATCTAAGTTTTCCATTTTAAATTTCTTTTTCATTTAATTGTCCTCCTTTTAAAATACGTCATTGTTTATTGTCTTTATCTCATTATTCCTCAATATGTTCAAGTCCCATTGTAATTATTCCTCTTACATGGTCATCTGCTAAGGAATAAAATATCTGCTTGCCTTCCCTATTTGCTGATACTAATCTTGCATTTTTAAGTATCCTAAGCTGATGTGATATAGCTGATTGTGTCATATCTAACTTATCTGCTATATTTTGTACATTTAATGAGCCTTCTGATAAAGCAAATAATATTCTAAGTCTGGTACCATCACCAAATACTTTAAAAAAATCCGCTAAATCGTAAAATTCTTCTGTATTTATACTATCTAC
>CAJOPM010000120.1 GCA_905236225.1 uncultured Eubacterium sp. | reverse complement strand
TGGTTTCTATTGTCGCATCGAGAAGCCGCAGGAAATATTGCCTTAAAAGCGTGGGCGTAGACACATCATCTGTTCATACCTGTATCATAGCAGGAGGCGGCAAAAGCGCATATTATCTTGCCAGTGACCTGATACATCAGGGAATATCTGTAAAGATTATAGAAAAAGATTATAAAAGATGTGAGAATCTCAGTGTGCTTTTGCCTAAAGCAACGATATTAAATGCTGATGCTACAGATACAGACCTTATGAAAGAAGAAGGAATAGAGAAAGTAGATGCTTTTGTTCCGCTAACAGGCTTAGATGAGGTGAATATGATATTGTCACTTCATGCTAAATCGTGTTCTAAGGCCAAGATAATTACCAAGCTCAACAGATTCTCATTTGAGAATGTCGTCGATAGTCTTGATTTGGGAAGTATTGTTTTTCCGCGCCTGATTACAGCGGAAGCGATAATAGCTTATGTAAGGGCTATGAGAGCGACAATAGATTCCAACCTTGAGACGCTTATACATATATATGGCGGAAGAGCTGAGGCAGTTGAGTTTAAGATATCATCTTCGGCACCGGTTCTAAATCAGCCCATATCACAGCTTGAGCTTAAAGATGATGTTATATTGGCGTCGATAAACAGACGAGGCCGTCTCATTTTCCCAAAGGGAAATGACATAATAGAAGTTGGAGATCTGCTTTTAATTGTCACAACACAAAAAGGTTTTAAAGACGTTGGAGATATATTGAAGTGATACGATGCCCGTATTATGTGTTATAATGAAGCATAAGATAGGGGCATCCTTATGGCAGTTGAGGGTATATTGTTTATATGAACAAGAAAGTTATAGTCTATGTATTAGGGACTGTGCTCAAAATAGAAGGCGCACTTATGGTTGCGCCATTTATTATCGGACTTATATATCATGAAAAATCGGGATTGCTATTTGCACTGTGCGCTTTGATTTGCGCCGCATGCGGAGTGTGTTTAGTAAAGATCGGAAGTAACGATTTTTCGGCATTTTACTTAAAAGACGGGTGCATAGCAACGGCACTTTCGTGGCTGTTAATGTCGTTGTTTGGATGTATTCCGTTTATTCTTACGGGTGAGATTCCAAGCTTTATAGATGCGTTTTTTGAAACGGTTTCCGGCTTTACCACAACCGGAGCGTCTATTCTTAGCGATGTCGAGGCGCTAAGCCATGCATCACTGTTTTGGCGAAGCCTGACGCACTGGATAGGCGGTATGGGGGTTCTTGTTTTTTTGCTGGCAATTATTCCGCTTTCGGGCGGCTCTAATATGAACCTTATGAAAAGCGAAAGCCCGGGTCCGTCAGTAGGGAAGCTGGCGCCTAAGGTTAGGACTACTGCTACGATCTTGTATGTTATTTATTTCATATTAAGTGGGGTACAGTTTTTACTGTTGATCTTTTTTGAAATGCCACTGTTTGATGCCGCATGCATTACTTTTGGAACTGCTGGGACAGGTGGATTTGGAGTCAGAAATTCATCCGTGGCAGACTACAATGTGATATGTCAGTGGATCATCACAGTATTTATGGTGCTCTTTGGAATTAATTTCTCTTTTTATTTTTACATATATAAAAAGGATATAAAAAGAGCGCTGTCTATGAATGAGGTTCGCACATATATAGCGATTATTATCTCGGCTATAGTAGTAGTGTTTTTGACAATTGGCAACTTTTCAACAGGCATCATGGACAGGTTGCTCAAATCATCATTCCAGGTGGCCTCGATCATATCATCAACCGGATTCTCCACAGATGATTTTAATCTGTGGCCGTCGCTTGCTAAGACGGTGCTGATTTTGCTTATGATTATAGGCGCATGTGCAGGAAGTACGGGTGGAGGCGTTAAAGTCTCAAGAGTGCTTTTAATGGGAAGGGATTTCCTTAGAGAGATTTCATCATATGCGCATCCAAAGAGTGTTAAGAAAATTAAAGTCGACGGACAGGCTGTTGAGGGTGGAATGCTTAGAACGGTTAATGTGTATCTTGCAACATTTGCCGTGATATTAGCAGCGTCTGTTATAGTAATAAGTATAGAAGGATACGATTTTGAAACTAATTTTACATCGGCTCTTTCATGCCTGAATAATATAGGACCGGGCATGTCATTAACAGGAGCTGCTTCTAATTATGGATTTTTGTCGCCGCTTTCAAAAGGCGTGTTAATATTTGATATGTTAGCCGGAAGATTAGAACTGTTTCCCGTGCTAATGCTGTTTCATCCGGCCATTTGGTCTATGAAACACAGATAACGAATGGTATAAAACAAGGAGGAAGGTTATGAGCAGATTGACTATCCGCACTAAGGATCAGGCTCAAGAGACAGTAGAAGTTCTGTACAAAGATTTGGAGAGGCGTATTACAGCAAGTCAGCCCGGGCTATGTCCGGTAGAACTTACAGCATCATTTCTTCATATGGCACATGCGCAGTCGTGTGGGAAATGTGTGCCGTGTCGTGTAGGATTAGGAAGACTTGAGGAGCTAGTAGAGCAGGTTCTTGATCACAAAGCAAACATGCGCACTATCTATGAAATTGAAAAGACTGCCACATTGATATTCGCATCGGCAGATTGTGCTATCGGATATGAGGCAGCCAGGATGGCATTAAAAGGAGTCAGAGGTTTTAGAGACGACTTTGAAGAACATGTAAAGACCAGCAGATGCAAAATTAAGTCTAAAGAATCTGTTCCGTGCCAGACTCTATGTCCTGCTCACGTCAATGTACCGGGTTATATTTCACTTATACACGAGGGCAGATATGAAGATGCTGTTTCGCTAATAAGACTTGATAATCCGTTTCCGTCGGTATGCGGACTTATTTGTGAACATCCTTGTGAAGCCAGATGCCGCAGGTCTATGGTAGATGATCCTATCAATATCAGAGGTCTTAAAAGGTATGCAACAGAGCACGAAGAACATATTAAGCTTCCGATTAGGCAAGAAGAGACCGGAAAGAAAATTGCTATTATAGGAGGAGGCCCTGCAGGACTTTCGGCAGCATATTATCTTTCACTATTCGGTCATGATGTTATGGTTTACGAGCAAAGAAAACAGCTGGGAGGTATGCTTAGATATGGAATTCCTGCATACAGACTGCCAAGAGAAATTCTTGACAAAGAAATAGATGTTTTAAAGCAGAGCGGATTTAAAACAAAAACCGATGTCAGCATTGGTAAAGATATTACGCTTGCCGAATTGAAGGGACAATATGATGCACTTTATATAGCAATTGGGGCGCATCAGGACAGAAAGATAGGTATTGAAGGCGAGGATGCAATCGGAGTTATATCAGCTGTTGATATGTTAAGAAGCATTGGCGATGATAATATGATGGACTTTAGCGGTCTTGACATTGCGGTAGTTGGAGGCGGCAATGTCGCAATGGATGTAGCAAGGTCTGCGATTCGTCTGGGCGCTAAGTCAGTAAGAGTTGCATACAGAAGAAGAAAAAACGATATGACTGCGCTTGAAGAAGAGATTGAAGGAGCTATAGCTGATGGCGTTGAAATAAGCGGTATGAATGCTCCTCTTAGAATAGAAAAAGATGATGAGGGCAAGGTTTGCGCTCTTTGGGTTGAACCACAGATAGTAGGAGATATTAAAGGCGGTCGTCCTGCTCCGAATAAGGCGCAGGATAAGACAGAAGAAAGATGGGAGTGTCAAAGAGTGTTGGTGGCTATAGGCCAGGGTATTGATTCCGATGTATTTAAGGAATTTGGAATTCCTGTACACAGAGGAACGATAGATGCTCTTGATTCAGCTGATGTTAAAGATTCTGACGGTATATTTGCCGGAGGTGATTGTGTGACGGGACCTGCTACTGTTATTCAGGCTATAGCAGGTGGCAAAGTCGCTGCAGCCAACATAGATGAATATTTAGGATATGAGCATGAGATTATCAATGATATTATACTACCCGCTTGCAGATTAAATGACAACGAACCTAAGGGCAGAGTAGAGATGAAGGAACGCCCTGCTTATGAGAGAGTCAAAGATTTTGGACTTATGGAATGTCCTATGACAGACGAAGAGGCACATCAGGAATCAGGACGTTGTCTGCATTGTGATCACTTTGGATACGGTATAGTGAAAGGAGGGCACAGATAATGATAAATGCAATAATTGACGGAATTAAGGTATCGGTGCCCGATAATACCTCTATTTTAGATGCTGCAAAAAGTGTTGGAATACAGATACCGACTTTGTGCTACTTAAAAGAAATCAATGAGATTGGTGCCTGTCGTGTCTGTGTCGTAGAAGTCGAAGGGCACGATAAGCTATTTACAGCTTGTAATAATATATTAGAAGAAGGTATGGTTATTCATACCACCAGCTATAAGGCAAGAGAAGGCAGAAGAATGAATGTACAGCTGATGTTATCGGAGCATGACGATCGTTGCACGACTTGCGTTAGAAGTACAGACTGTTCTTTGCAAAGACTTGCAAAAGAGCTGAATATACAAGATAACCCATTTGAAAAACATATTCCTGAGCAGAAGGGCAGCAGCGACTTCCCGTTAATCAGAGACTATACTAAATGTATAGGATGCATGAGATGCGTATCTGTATGTGATAAGATTCAGGCATCATCTATTTGGGATTTACTTGGATCCGGCTCAAGAGCACAGATTGATGTAAGAGATGTGTATAGATTAGAAGATTCCAAATGTGCTCTGTGCGGCCAGTGTATTACGCATTGTCCTGTAGGAGCATTAAAAGAAAGAGATGATGTATCTAAAGTCCTTCGCGCCTTAGATAACAAGGATAAGATTACAATTGTTCAAATAGCACCTTCAATTCGTACAGCCTGGGGTGAAATGCTTGGTCTTACACCGCAGCAGGCCAGTATGGAAAGACTCTCGGCAGTGCTTAAATATTTGGGATTTGACTATGTATTTGATACGAATTTTACAGCCGATCTTACCATTATGGAAGAGGGCTCTGAGTTTATAGAAAGACTCAAAGACGGCAAGAGAAATTTCCCGATGTTTACGTCGTGCTGTCCGGGCTGGGTAAGATTCTTAAAGGGACATTATCCTGAACTTGTTGATAATCTTTCTACTGCAAAATCACCGCAGCAGATGTTTGGAGCTATTATCAAAAGCTATGTGGCAAAGATCAAGAATATTGATCCTAAAGATATATATTCTGTATCGCTTATGCCTTGTGTTGCTAAAAAGCATGAATGCGCACTTGATAATATGAATGATGCCTGCGGCGAACCTGATGTTGACGCAGTTCTTACTAACCGAGAGCTTATAAGACTCATACGTTCGCAGCACGTGCGCCCTGAGCTTTTAGAAGAGGTACCTCTAGACGATCCGTTAGGATTTGGTTCGGGAGCTGGAAATATTTTTGGAGCTACAGGCGGAGTTATGGAGGCTGCGCTGCGTTCGGCGTATTATCTTGTTACAGGCGAGAATCCGGATCCGGATGCGTTCAAGGCTGTAAGAGGAATGGACGGATGGAAGGAAGCTTCGTTTGAGATAGATGGTATACCGCTTAAGATAGCTGTTGCACATGGACTTGGCAATGCTGATCGACTGATTAAAGCTATTAAGAAGGGACAGGTAGAGTATGATTTTGTCGAGATAATGGCTTGCCCGGGAGGGTGCGTCGGCGGAGGCGGACAGCCTTTCTATGACGGGGTAGAGATGGCAGAGAAGAGAGCACCAATTCTTTATGCATTTGATGCTAAGACAGATCTTAGATTTTCACATGAGAATCCGTCTATAAAACAGGTTTATGAAGATTATTTAATTGCACCTTTAGGTGAAAAATCGCACCATCTTCTTCATACGAATCATCACGACTGGAAGATGCCGGGCGAAGAATAGAAACATTTAACTGCCGCAGTTTATGTGGCAACTGTGGCAGTAATTTTGGAGAAGAAAATGCAGCATGAAACAAATCAACTTCAAATAGCAGAGTCTCTTGCAAAGAATATAATGGAATATTCGCGGGATGAAGTGATGATTCATCTGCGTTTTTTAGACAGGGCATTATACAAAATGCCCTTTATGTCGTATGGAGTAACAAATATTTATGGGGCGGATGGTAATAATATATATTACGATCCGCTTTATGTGCTTAGTAGCTACAAAAAAGAAAAAGCTCTTGTGCTAAGGGCTTTTATTCATATTATTTTTCATTTCGTTTTCTCTCATCCATTCAAATATGACAAGATGAACAAAAGAGTCTGGGATCTGGCTGCGGATCTTGCGGTTGAGCAAGCGGTGCTGGATCTTAAGATAGGTTCCTTTGCCCTGTCCTCAGATAGAAAGCTGTCTGTTTTTATAGAAAAGCTAAAGGAGCAAATACCGATTTTTACTGCAGAGAATATCTATTCTAAGTTACTAAAAGATAAAAAACTCTTTGAAAAATGTGTTGAGTACGAAGAATATATTATTTATGATGATCATGTTTTATGGTTGCCAAAAGAGGAAAGAGAACATGGTAAAATCAATAAAAGTGATAAATTTACTAAAAACACCATGACCGGAGAAATCGGTTGCCATGAGGCAGATGAAGGACAAGAGGGTGAGCAGGTAGAGGTTGAAGAGGCGCTTATCGGGCAACGATCCGACGAGTGGCAGGACATTTCAGAGCACGCAAAGACCGATCTTGAGACGTTTTCAAGAGAAATGGGATATGGGTCATCGGATCTTTATCAAAATCTAAGCGAAGCCGTAAGAGATAGGATCGATTATACACAATTTCTTAAAAAATTTGCCGTTCTTGGTGAAGAGATGAAGATAAGCAGTGAAGAATTCGATTATATTTATTATACTTATGGAATAAATAAATACGGGAATATGCCGCTTATAGAACCTCTTGAATACAGGGAAAGTAAGAGAATCAGAGAGTTTGCTATTGCTATAGATACATCAGGTTCGACTCAGGGGGAAAGCGTCCACCATTTTCTGAGGAAGACATACTCTGTTTTAAAAAATTCTGCAAGTTATTTTGAAAAGGTAAATATACATATTATTCAGTGTGATTCTAAGATACAAGAAGATGTTAAGATAACAGATGAGAGGCAGCTTGAGGATTATATTAAGGACGTTAAGCTTACAGGGTTTGGTGGGACGGATTTTCGTCCGGTATTTGAATATGTAAATAAGTTGATTGACGAAAGAGAATTTACCAATCTTAAAGGTCTTATATACTTTACTGACGGATATGGAATGTTTCCTGAAAAAATGCCTGATTATGACACGGCATTTGTGTTTGTTGATGAGGGAATAAAAATTCCTGAGGTTCCGCCCTGGGCTATAAAACTGGTACTTAAGGAAGACGAAATATTAGGATAAAAAGAGGGATATGATATGAATATTAATGAAGCAAAGATACAGGTAAGACAATCGGTGGAGACATATCTTAGCAGAGATGAATACGGAAATGTAAAAATACCGATCTCGGCGCAAAGACCTGTTTTTTTGATGGGGCCTCCAGGAATAGGTAAGACTGCAATTATGCAGCAGATTGCTCAGGAGATGGATATTGCGCTGGTTTCATATTCAATGACTCATCACACCAGACAAAGTGCACTGGGTCTGCCTGTTATCAAACATAAAAGCTACGAAGGTGTAGAATATGATATTTCAGAGTATACGATGAGTGAAATAATTGCATCAATATATGATGTTATGGAAAAGACCGGTAAAAAAGAAGGAATATTATTCTTAGACGAAATTAACTGTGTATCTGAGACGCTGTCACCTTCTATGCTTCAATTTCTTCAATACAAGACATTTGGCAGGCATCAGGTGCCGGAAGGATGGGCAATTGTTACTGCAGGAAATCCGCCGGAGTTTAACAGGTCCGTAAGAGAATTTGACATTGCCACTATGGATAGAATGAGGGTTCTAAAAGTCGATGCTGATTATGATACCTGGCGAAGATATGCTGTTAATGTCGGCCTTCACAGTGCGATAATTACATATCTTGATATTAAAAAAACTGATTTTTATGCAATTGAAAATACGGTCGATGGCAAAAGTTATGTTACGGCAAGAGGTTGGGAAGATTTATCTAAAACTTTATATATTTATGAGGAAAAAGGATTTGAAATCACTGATATCCTGATAGGTCAATTTTTATATAATAAGAAAATTTCAAGGGATTTTGCTTCTTATTATGATTTGTTTTGCAAATATAAGAGAGACTATCATATCACGGAAATTCTTGAAGGCAAGGTAGAAAAAAATATTATCAAACAAGCAAAGGATGCGCCGTTTGATGAAAGATTGTCTATATTGGGACTTCTTCTTGATGCCGTTCAAGATGAGATTAGAAAGAACGTCAGATTTGAGACGGCTATGAGGACACTGCAGACCCCGCTTAAAGATATAAAACGAGCTGTTGGGGCAAGAGAAGTAAGAAATGACATACAAGGTGTTACGGCAGCATTATCTGATAAGAGAATACAGCTTGAAGACGAACTTGAAAAACGCAAAAAAAGCGGAACGATCGGCTCTCTTGAACGAGAAGGGTTGCAGATAGCAACAGGGCTTATTAATAATTACATTAAAGAAATTACTGCAAAAGAAGATGTTAGAAAGGAAGTATTCGAGGCGGTTAGGGAGTGTTATGCATCTTCTGCAACATCACTAAAAGAGGATATTATTAAAATTAAGTCGCATCTTGATAATTTGTTTGTATTTGCTCAAAAGGCCTTTGGAGAAGGAAATGAGATGCTGATTTTGGTTACTGATCTTACGGTTAATTATGACAGCGCCAAGTTTATAGGACAAAAGGGATGCGAGAAATACTTTAAGTACAATAAAAAATTCCAGGTATACGAAAGATTGGCAAAGATTGATATGCAACTTCAAAAGATTGATTTAGAGCAGATCGAAGAACAGAGCAATGTTTAAATACAGTAAATTAAATGAAAAAGAAATTATAATAACACAGTTTAATTCAGATGAGTGTAATGTTGTTATACCTGAATATATTGACTCATATAAAGTGAGGGCTATCGGAAGCGAAGCTTTTAGCGAATATGGAGAAAATATAGAAAAGGTCACGCTTCCTGCCGGAATCAGGAGGATAGAAAAAGAAGCGTTTAAATATTGCATAAACCTTAGAGAATTAAATCTTAATGAAGGTCTTGAGTATATAGGGGAGGATTTTATATTTCTTACTTCCATAGAGGAAATTTTTATTCCCTCAAGTGTTAGAGATATATGCGCAGAGTCGAATTTAAAAGGTATTAGGTGGAATATTGATGAAAATAATAAAGTCTATTTCACTGACGGATGTGCATTGTATAAAAGAGTAGACAATGAGACTGTGCTAATATGCATGCTTGATAATATTCAAGACAGTAGCTATAAGGTAATGGATGGATGTACCTTAATCGAAGATGACGCATTTACGGGAATAGATGCTCTTAAAGAAATATATTTACCGTCTTCTTTAAAAACAATCAAGGCATCTGCAATCAACAGAAGCTTTACATGGGATAAGAAGATGCTGGGTATTGCAAAAATTATTGCTGCACAGGACAGTGAGTATCTAATGAGCGATGATACAGCGCTTTATCAGAAAACAAAAGACGGACTGTCGTTGATTTTTTGCTTTGCCCTGCCGGAGGAATATAGGATAGATGATAAAGTAACTCGTATTTTGGAAGGAGCATTTTGCGATGAGAGACTCTCAAGCGTTACATTTCCTGCAAATATCAGATATGTTGATAAAAATGCCTTTTCCCATTGCGATAATATGAAGAAACTTATATTTGAAAAAGATGAGGTACGCCTTTACATCCCGCAGGTGCCCGTATACAGAAAAGAAGAGATTTGTCGTCTGTTTTCAAATGAAGAAGCGGATCATATTTACGACTATAGCGCCTATGACAGAGTGTGGGAAAGCTACAAAAATATAAAAGATAAAGTGATGATGGCTCTTTGCAGACTGCATTATGCAATTGAATTGTCCGAAATAAATAAAGAACGGTATCGCTCGTTTTTAGAAGATGAATTTGAAGCTATAATAGCTGATGTGGCCTCAAGAGAAGATACCGACGAGATGAGGGAATTAATCTCGGGTAGTTGTTTTGATAATAACAATATAGACATAGCGCTGGAGATTATAAATAGCGCACATGTAGGTAAATTATCTGCTATGCTGATGGAGTATAGAAATGAAAAGCTTGGCTTTAATATAGAAGAATTTGATATTTAGGGAGAAAATCAAAATTCGCTTGAAAGTATTAAAAAGGTCAACTTTACTTTTGTATACATAAATGATAAAATCGTACATGTCTAGGGAGAAATCATTGCATATGTAGGAAGCGATGATATTGAGGATGAAAATGACAGGGAGTAAATCAAAAGAATCGGCAGGAGAAAGAAAATATATATCGGATAACATGGAAAAAGAAGGCTGCAGAAGAACTGTCCTTGTAGGGGCATTGTGCGCTATTGTTTTTCCTTTTTTATATGCAAATAAAAGCGTGTTAAGTGACGGCTGTATTGTCGGAAACCCTCTGATATATTTAATTATTACAGAAGCGCTTATAGTGACAGCTATAGCCACATCATACTTAGCGCTGCTATCAAAAGATACCGGAATATTAAGCAGAAAAGTCTGCTTAGTTGCATTAGCATGTTCAGTTTTTGCAGATGCTCTTTTGTTTAGAAATATATATTTCCAGCAGATGGTATTTATCATTCTATCAGCAGCGGTTTCATGGGCTATGCTCTGGAGCGTAAAAATGACGCTTATATGGATGATAACACTTGCGGCAGTTGCATGCGCAAATCTTTCAATAAGTGGATGGTCTATAGAGCTTGTGATATGTATGTTTGCAGCTGTAGGCTTTTCAAGTGTTATATCAGAGCTTTCTTATATGAGTGTCAGAGAAAAGATGAAGAATCACTACTACCTTAAGAAAGCTCAGAATGATGCAGATACGGATCCTATGACCAAGCTTTATAACCGTAGAGGTCTTAACAGACGTATTGAATCAATTTGGCAAATGTGCAGAAGGCACAAGATTAATATGACTATTATTATGCTCGATATAGATGATTTCAAGTGTTACAATGACACTTTCGGTCATCCGGCCGGAGATCGATGCATCAGTACCGTATCATCTCAGATCAGGAAAAATGCCAGAAGAAAGAGCGATATTGTAAGCCGTGTCGGAGGAGAGGAGTTTTTGCTTGTATTTACGGGACTTACCAGGCAGCAGGCAATAGAAAGAGGAGAGGCAATCCGCAAGTCTATTTACCAGCTTAAGATGGAGCATTCTCCGGATAGTCTGCATCCCTATGTTACGGTCAGTATAGGCGTGGCGCATACCAACTTCAAAGAAGATATTACATTTGAACAGCTTTATGGTCGGGCAGATGAATGTTTATATAAAGCAAAGCAGCAGGGAAAGAATTGTGTATATGCTGATGAGGCAAAGGTGATTGGAGCTTGATATAATCTTGTTATAACCCGGTTACTATATGAAAGAACAGCTTTCCCTTACTATCAGTCTACTGGGAACCTCTACTCTTATATGGGTAGGGGTATTTTTTTTGATGCGATCAAGAAGAAGCAGCACAGATAAATGGCTCATTTCTTCTTTAGGCACTTCAATTGTGGTAAGCATGGGAGAAGTTTTTGAAGAGGCTTCACTGTTATCTATTGAGATAACGGAGGGCATATAGCCGCTTTTGCGTGTTTTGTTCATGGCATTTAACACACCGATTGCGGTGCTGTCGTTTGCGCAAAATATCGCGGTAGGTCTGCTGGGAGCATTTAGTATCTTCATATACGTATCAAATCCCTGAGATTCGGTTTGGTTTGTCTGATATATGTCGTTGTAATTAAGGGGGAGTCGGTTGTCTATCAAGGTGTTGTAATAGCCTAAGTACCTTGATTCGGAGGTGCAGTCGCCGATGTATGCAATGCGGGTATGACCGAGACTGAGCAGATACTCCATTGCGCTTCTTGCAGCGGCTTGACCGTCACATACTACTTCATCATATTCCCATTGAGTGGGATTTCTGTCCACGCCGATAAAATGTGCATAATGTCTTGTGATAATGTTCTTGAATTGCATAGGAAGTTTTCCAAGTACAATAAGCCCTGTGTTTTGCTGCCGCGCCGGTTTGTTTTTGAGCTCCAGCATAGAGGGTAAATCGAAGGTATTTCCAATTCTGCATCCCGATGAGAGCAGCTCTTTTTTTATAAGCTGACTGATCTCTAAAAAGAAATCATCCTCATCGACAGAGGTAAAGCGTGTAATTAGAAGATCGACGGTTAGTTCGGCTTTATCGACGAAAGATCCTTTAAGTCTTTGGGCAGATGTATTAGGGATATATCCAATGCTGGCAGCTGCATCAAAAACCTTGTTCGTAAGTTCTTTGTTTCGGCTTTGATAGCCGGGGTTATTAAGTATGCGTGAGACCGTCGAGACAGAAGTACCTGTCATTTTAGCTATTTCCTTTAAAGACATAGAAGATTCCTTTATATGAAAACGTTTGCACTAAAACGTGAATTGCTCGGTTTGTTATGTTAGTAAAATAACATAAAATGCAGGAAAATACAAGCTGAAAACGTTGTCAAAAGCTGTCTTGAAATTAAAAATAATAATAGTAAAATAACTATTAGTTAATCATTTTGGAGGCAATAAAAATGAAAAAGAAATTTAGAACAATTGTAGCAATAAGTGCAGCAGCGGTTCTTGCAGCCGGAGCTCTTGCAGGATGTGGAAGCTCCTCGCAGGAGAGCGCATCTTCAGATTCCAATGCCGGAGCATCGGATGAGTCAGGAACATTAACACTTACCAATGTGTCATATGATCCTACCAGAGAGCTTTATGAAGCATACAACGAGCTTTTTAAGGCTCATTATCAGGAAGAGACAGGACAGGATGTAGAGATCGTTCAGTCTCACGGTGGCAGCGGTTCTCAGGCAAGATCTGTAGTAGAGGGAGCTGATGCAGACGTAGTAACACTTGCGCTTGCACATGATATCACTCTTATAGAAGAGGCTGGACTTATTGAATCGGGATGGCTTGAAGAGTTTGAACTGAATTCTTCACCATATACATCAACAATTGTATTTTTGGTTCGCTCAGGCAATGAGAAGGGCATTAAGGATTGGGATGATTTAACCAAGGACGGAGTAGAGATTATCAC
>CAJOPM010000119.1 GCA_905236225.1 uncultured Eubacterium sp. | reverse complement strand
CGCGAGGATGCGCACGGATTCGGACAGGGATTTGTCTGCTGAAGCAGACCCGAATCCGGCGCGCAAGACTCGCGAGCGAGTCTTGACGAGGAGAAAGGAGAAAGGTAAATGAACACAATAAAAAGATTTTTGCAGGAAGAAGATGGATTGGGTGTTGTAGAGATTATCTTGATAGTCGTGGTGATTATTGGATTGGTGGTGCTGTTTAAAGAAAAGATCACATCAGTTATAAAGACAATATTTAACACAATCAATTCAAACATTAATAACGTAGGATGATAATAAATAAAAGATTAAAAGGGAGCATTACCATATTCGGTGTGCTCAGCATAGTAATAATAGTCACACTTTTATTTACATTACTTGAAGCAGCAAGAAGCACAGGGCTTAGAATGCAGACGGATGGCCGGGCACAAAGAGAGACGGAGTCAGTGTTCGCAGCTTATCACAAAGAACTTTATGACAAATATGGATTGTTCTTTTTAGAAGGAAGCGGTGGAAATAATACATATGTACCGGTTAAGGACGAGGTGATTCAATCCTGCGAAAATACTTTAGATCACGATTTTCTTGAGGCAACTTTGGTTGCATCAGAACTTGTGGCATATCAGCTGTCAACTGACAGCAGTGGGAATGTACTAAGAAAGCAGGCTGCTATCTGTGCAAAAGGCGAAGCAGCGGCGGATGCTGTTAAAAAAGTAATGGATAAATTAGAAGATGGTGATTATTCCGAAGAAGCGATAGAAAAGGAAAGACAAAAAGCACTTAGCACACAAGATGCGATAGATGATGGAAAAAGAGCTTATGAGGAAGCAAGTAAAGACTCTGATGAGGGTAAACCTGGTGATTTGCAGACAGAAGAGCAAAAAGCATTGGTTGCAAAATATGGGAATCCATTGGAGCTTTTAAAAGGTTGGGGATGTGAATTTGCACTTCAAAACGTTATAGAGGATATGTCTAAAGTCTCAAATAAAAGAATTGACGTAACTAATTTGCTCTCTAATCGAAGCTCGATTTCACAAGGCAAGGCTATATCCACACTCGAGTGTGCAAGTGATAATGCAAAGATAACTGATGCTGACAATGCGCTTTTTATAACCTATTTGAATAAATATTTTGGATACTATACAAAAGGAGAAAAGGGCGATAAAGCTCTTGATTATGAGCTTGAATATATTCTTTGCGGTAAAAAGTCTGATAAAGAAAATCTAAACTCGGTAGTTACCAAACTCTTCTTAATAAGAGAAGTGTGCAATTATAAAACGATTCTAAGCGATGCAGGTAAATGTTCACTTGCACAGTCTTTAGCAGTTGCAATCTTAACGCCGTTTGGACTGACATTTCTTACGGAGCCTGTTAAACAAGGCATTTTGTTAGCATGGGCGTATGGGGAAAGTGTACTTGATATTAGAACTATCCTATCGGGCGAGAAGGTATCATTTATAAAAAGTCCGTCGGAGTGGACCTTACAGCTTGAAAACTTAGGAAACATCTTTAATAAAAGCTTTAAGGCAAAATCTAATTCAAACGGAATGTCATATCAGAATTATCTATGGGCTCTGTTGTTTATAGAAAACCATAAAAAACAAAATTATAAGACGATGGATCTTATCGAAGTAAATATAAGAAATACAATCGGAAATTCCGGGTTTAAGATGGATAATATGATTCAGGCGGCAAAGCTGGATTATAGCTACAGTTCGCACAATATTTTCCTGTCGCTGATGATGAAAGTTGGCGATGAGCCGGGGTCGTATTTGATGTCGATTCAAAAAGAATTTTCATATTAAGAGATGCCCTTTGGGCTCATATAAGACAGTAACCGTTAACATTTATACAGAAAGGAAAAGCTCTTTGATCACAAAAAAATCCTCCCTAAAAAATGAATTAGAAGATAACCCACATGCGGTGCTGTCTTATATGAGCCCGAAGGGAACACTCACTTTAGAAGCATCACTTATAGTACCAATACTTGCAATGATTCTTGTTATGGTGTTATTTGGCTTTAGGATGCTTCAGGTTCAAACCTGCGTAGAGACCGCAATTAATCATGCGGCTAAAGAAACTGCTGTTTATGCAGCCGAAACAGGCGATGATGATGAGACTAAACTAAAACTCCTAGGCATAGCCATGGCCACAAAATGGCTAAATAAAACACAGTGCCCTACTGAATATATAAAAGGGAAGGCGCTGGGAATATCATATCTAAATACGAATGCAAAAGGTGATTACATAACAATAATTGCCAGTTACAAAATGAGTTTTCCTTTTGAGTTTTTTTATAAAAAGACGTCGAAGATAACGCAAACAGCAATAAGCCGCAAATGGACTGGATATGACAAATCCAATATGGGTGAGGGCGACGATGAAATCGTCTACGTCACCAAATCAGGAACGGCTTATCATTCGTCTACTTCGTGTCATTATTTATCCCTTTCCATACAGACAGTCTTAGTTTCATCTGTTTCCGGTTGCAGAAACATAAGCGGAGCAAAATACTACGCATGCCCGCTGTGTTGTAAGAATAATATAACCCAAAGTGTTTATATAACAGATTATGGAACCAATTACCATACGTCTCTTACATGCAGCGGGCTTAAAAGAACCATATATACAATGAGCCTTATGGCAGCAAAGGAGAAGGGTTATCATGCATGCTCAAAGTGTTATTGAATTAATAAGTGCTGCACTAAATCTCGTTTTTTTGGGAATTGCAGCGCTCATGGATGTAAAAAATAAAAGAATTCATATAGCATTAATTGTAATATACGCTGCAGCAGCGCTGATAGTTACAATGTTTGGAGCTAAAAGCATTTCTCAAATAGTGCTTGGAGTATCTGTCGGAGGAATTTTACTTATAATTGGATTTTTGACAAAATGGAAAATCGGAGCGGCAGATGGATTAATGCTTGCGATACTCGGAATCAGCATAGGGATTGATAGGGTAATAATTATGTTTTTTATTACAACTCTTCTGGCGTTTGTTTTTGCAATTGCATTAATCATTATTAAGAAAGTAAACAAGGGAAAGGAGATTCCGCTGTTGCCGTTTATGCTCGGCGGATATGTAATAACATTAATATGTATTTAAAAGCATCTTATACAATAGAAGCATCTGTTATATTGCCTATTATATTAATGATGTTTGCCTTATCGGTTTGTGTCGCAACAAATATGTATACTCAGGAAAAGGATCTGATCATAGCCCAGGCAGAATATAAGAGCATCAATCCGACCAAAACAATCAGGGCAGGCAAGATGGCTAAAACTATAGTCGAATATTTGGGGGACTAGAATGAATATAAAATATGAAAGAAATTTAAATAAGAGCTACTTAGTAGTAAGTTTAAAAGACGATACCGTAAATAAATTCGAATATGAAATGCTTAAGCAAGGAAATATAGAAGAATTTTTAGATGTTTTTAGAATGGAAGAAGATGGCTGTAGTTCTTATTATTATGATATTTCTTCAAAACAGTCGTTGGATGTTTATTTTACTAAAAAACCACCGAATCGTGATTTTACCAAGAAGTTAATAACGCAGATAAGACAAGCTCAGGAAATTGCAGGGGACTATTTGCTGGGGTCTAACTCTCTTATGCTATCGCCGGATATGATTTTTGTAGACAGAGAGGACAATTTAAAGTTTCTTTGTATCCCGAATGCAGCAGATGATATTACGATATCATTTAGGAATTTGATTGAGCAAATGCTTCCAATGGCAGATAATAAAAACAGAGATGAAGCTACATACCTGTATAACATCTACCAAAAAACATTGGAGGATAATTATACTCTTTGTGATCTTGATTGCGAGGAGCATAAAACTCTATATTCTCAGGATGAAAATATTTATCTTGGAGACATAGATTTAACGGATGATTTGAAGGAGCCCCCTATAGATTGCATAAAAGATGATATTCTGGCCGTAAGTAAAGATAAGGTGTCTGAGAAAAAGCATAAGATTAAAAAAGTTAAGCGCTCAGACGAAAACATAAAGCCGGTTAATGAGGATAAGAAATCTATAATGCAGCTTAGCATCAAGGATATCGGTAGCTGGATTATGGGTAAAGATGTAAAAAATTCCAAATCAGGCAACAATGAGAGTTGCGTATATGAACCATTATCTTATGAGGAGCGCGAAAGAATCATATCCGTTGATAAGGCATATGAAACATCATATGGTAATATAACGCATCCGACAGTGTGTATAAACGTTGGAGCGGGTAAGTGCTGTGGAAAGTTCTATTATCAGGGCAGCGCAAATGAGCCGGATTTTTTTGTAGATAAAAGCCCCATGTATATAGGAAAGGATCCGACCAAAACAGATATTTGTCTAAGCACTGATACTGTTAGCCGCCTTCACGCAAAACTCGTAAGAGAAGATGGTGATTTTTATATAGAAGATCTAAATTCAACTAACGGTACCTATGTAAATGATGAGATGCTTGTATACAAGTCAAAGGTCAAGCTATGTGCAGGCGACGATATTCGCTTTGGCGCAGTCAGATATTCGTTTTATTAGAGCAGTACTTACGCGAGCGAGACTTGAAGTTATAATAAGACATGGTAAAGCAGTCGCTTTTAGCGAAGGGTATAAAAGCAACGGCTTTTTTGTTATAATAATGCAGGAGTGTAATTATGTAAGTCAGACTTGAATGAGAATGAAAGCTATAATAGAGAGAATGGATGAGATGCTTAGGCGTAACGGTTATAGATTTTTAGCTGTGCAGCCTAAGGAAGCAATGGTCTATTACAGACAGATATCAAATAAAGTACAAGTAATAGTAGGAATCAGGTGTCATGATGGCTTTCTGGTTAATGAAGCTATGCTAATAAAGATAGGCAATTCGCTAAAGCGACTTCTTAGTGGAGAAGATGCACAGGCTTTTGGCATAGTAAGTTATAGTGTTCCTATAGAGATAGAGCAGATGTATATCCTCTTTACCAATAAGCCGCTCAGGGAAAAAAGCGTGTGCGCAGCTATGAGCAGGATATGGCTCGTAGATGTGGCAAGTAAACAGCTTATAATATACGAAAATCAGCCGCAGGATTTCTATGGTCTTTATGCGATATTAGAAGATGTACTAAATTCGCCGACAGAAAATTCACAGCAAATACCGATTAAGCAGAGCAAAAGCCGCATCGAGCGCGCCGGCAGGAAAATCGGTTATTGTAATATAGCGCTGCTTGCAGCAAATATAATTGTATTTATTATTTTGTCGATAATTGGGGATACTACAGATGGCAGCTTTATGGTAAACCATGGCGCTATGTATCCGTACCTTATATTAGGGGAAGGGAAATGGTATCTGCTCTTTACCAGTATGTTTTTACATTTTGGCTTTATGCATCTTATTAACAATATGGTAATATTAGCGTGCGTGGGTAACTATTTGGAAAGAAGCCTGGGCAGTATTAAATATCTGTTTTTGTATATAGTTTCAGGAATTGTAGGCAATCTTTTATCGCTCTATATGGAAGTTACAAATGACGATCCGGCAGTATCAGCAGGTGCATCCGGAGCGATATTCGGAGTAATAGGAGGCCTGCTTTGGCTTATTATTATAAATAAAGGACGACTTGAGAATCTCAGCCTTAGAGGAATCCTGATAATGATAGCGCTAAGTCTTTATTTTGGCGCGACAACCGCAGGCGTTGACAATATGGCACATATCGGCGGACTGATTGGAGGGTTCGTCTTTGCATTGTTTACATATAAAAAAACGAGTAGACGGAATTTAGGAGGCAATCGATGAAAGTTAACATATATTACGGAGGCAGGGGACTTTTAGATGATCCTACGCTTTATGTAATTCAAAAAGTAGAAGAGGTCTTGCTAGAGCTTCGAGTAAACGTTGAAAGATTCAATATTTACGAGTGCAAGAACACAATATCCATGCTTCCAAAGACGTTAAAAGATGCAGACGGAATCATATTGGCAACGACGGTAGAGTGGCTTGGAATCGGTGGATATATGCAGCAGTTTTTGGATTCTTGCTGGCTTTATGCAGATAAAGAAAAAATCAGAGAACTTTTTATGCAGCCTATCGTTATGTCTACTACGGCAGGAGAGAGAGAAGGTGTTCTCACTCTTGAAAACGCGTGGGAAATATTAGGCGGCAAGCTGTGTAGCGGAATATGTTCTTATGTGGATGATCTGGTGGCATTTCAGATGAATCATGATTACAATCTGATTATAGAAAAGAAAGCCGAGAACCTTTATAGAACCATTTCACAGAAAATGAAGTCGCTGCCGACAAGTAACCAGGCTATTACAAAGTCAGTTCTTAGGACGCAGCGCTTAGAGCTAACGCCGCAAGAGAGCGAGCAGCTCTCCCAGTATGTGTCGGATGATTCTTATGTAAAGCGGCAAAAAGAAGATGTAGAAGAGCTTACGGCTATGTTTAAGGAAATGCTCGGGCAGCAGCAGGAAAGCAGAAAGATAGATGTAAGCACGGTGCTGCAGGCACATTTTGTTCCGCAGGATGATTTTACGGCAAACTACCTGTTTTTAATAGAGGGAAATAAACCGCTTGAGATTAAAGTTAAAAACGATGACATTCAATTTCTTAACGAAGAAAATGCGAAAGTAGATGTTACTGCGAAGATGACTCCGGATCTTATGGATGATATCATTGCAGGTAGAATTACCTTTCAAAAGGCGTTTATGACGGGAGAGATGACTGCAAAGGGTAATTTTAAGACACTAAGTATGCTCGATAATATATTTATATTTACGTAAAAGAGGAGGATGGCACGATGAAAGATGACAACTGCATTTTTTGCAAAATAGCTAATGGGCAGATTCCAACAAGATCTATCTATGAAGATAAAGATTTTAATGTAATACTTGATGCTTCGCCGGCAACCAAGGGTCATGCGCTGATTTTGCCAAAAGAACATTATGCTGACGTTTATGAGCTTGATGAGACTATTGCGTCAAAGGTATTTGTGCTGGCGAAAAAACTTGCAACTAAGATGACAAAGGCATTAGGATGCGATGGGTTTAACATAGTTCAGAACAACAAAGAAGTAGCCGGACAGACTGTATTTCATTTTCACATGCATTTGATTCCGAGATACACAGATGACGGAAATAACGAAAAATTATGTTGGAACCACTTAGAGCTTACGGATGAGCAGATGGATGAGATTAAGAATACTTTGTCATAAAAAGTAAATGCCGGATTAACTCCGGCATTTGTTATTAACAAGAAGTGCTCTGTTCTATCAGAGAAATAATAGCGTCTATCGAATTGGGCTGTTTGCTGGATTCCATAGCGCTGATATATTTTTGGCGGTTATCATAAAGTGAGCAAAGCGCTCCATAAAGCGTATTGGAAGTTACATCTTCTTGTTGCATCACCATAGAAAATCCCTGCGCCTCGAAGGATTTTGCATTAAGAATCTGATCGCCTCTGCTGGCATTAGCGGGGAGCGGAATAAGCAGCGAGGGTTTCTTTAGTGCAAGCAGCTCGCAAATGGCATTAGCGCCGGCCCTTGATATTACTATGTCGCAAAGCGAAAACAAATCTCTAAGTTCTGACGATATATACTCAAATTGTGCGTAACCCTCAAGATCACACAGTGAGCTGTCAAGGTTGCCTTTGCCGCACAGATGAATGACATTAAATTTCTTTAAAGTCTCAGGCAGGCTGCCTCTTAGGGCATCGTTTAGGTAAACTGAACCGAGACTGCCGCCTATCATAAGAACCGTAGGTTTTTCTTCTTTGAATGAACAAAAAGAAAATGCCTTCTTGCTATCGCCTTTTAACAATTCCTGCCTAATAGGAGAACCTGTCAGGACGGCTTTATCTTCGGGAAGATGCTCTAAAGTCTCCGGGAAATTACAGCAAACTTTGACGGCTGAGGGTATAGCCAATTTGTTGGCAAGTCCGGGAGTGATATCGGATTCGTGGATGATTGCGGGGATCTTTAAATGTTTAGCGGCGATTACCACAGGTACCGATACAAAGCCGCCTTTTGAAAATACTACGTCAGGAGAGAGCTTTTTAAGGAGACTGCGTGCCTCAAAATAGCCTTTAATGACCTTGGCGGGATCCGAGAAATTCTTAAGATCGAAATAACGCCTTAATTTACCGGAAGATATTCCATAATAAGGGATTTTAACGTTTTCAATAAGATCTTTTTCGATACCGTTATGAGAGCCGATATAAGAAATTTCATATCCGAGTTCTTTAAGACTCGGAAGAAGTGCTATATTTGGTGTTACGTGACCGGCAGTGCCGCCGCCGGTAAGTACAATTTTCTTACTCATAAAAAACTCCTTTGATGTAAAATATTAACTAATTATAAAACATATCACAGAAAAATGTTAGAGTGGGTGAATAATATGGAAAAAAATTTACGAGATAAAGATAACCTTACGCTGGATGAGTTTTTGGCAAGTTACGATCCGAATAAGTGGCCTAAACCATCGCTGACTGCAGATATTGCAATATTTGCAAAAAACAAGGCTGATGAATATCAGATTCTTCTTATAAAAAGAGGTAATCACCCCTACATAGGTTGCGCTGCGCTTCCCGGAGGGTTTGCGAATCCCGATGAAAATTTGATGGGCACAGCAAAACGGGAATTATTAGAAGAGACCAAAATAAATAATGCCAGGCTAATTGAGATGGGGGTATATTCAGAGCCCGGGCGGGATCCGAGAGATTGGACGGTTTCACAGCTTTTCGGCGCTGTTGTTGACAAAGATAAGGTAGATGTTGAAGCCGGAGATGATGCTAAAGATGCAGCCTGGTATACGATAAAACGCAAAGATGACGGAATATGGCTTGAATCTGAAGATGAGAGTATCAAGCTGTCAAAGGAAAATTTGGCTTTTGATCATGAGAAGATGATAAAAGAAGCTATGAATAAGTTTAATATTATGCTGAAAGAATCTTGACTAAGCAAAAATATGGCACTATAATAAGTTGCGGTTAGCAGAGTCTAACCACAGTTTGCTGCAGGGAGAATAGGTCATGTTTTTACAGATAAACAATATTAGGAAATCATACGGAGAAGATCAAAGCAAGGTAGAAGTATTAAAAGGTATAACGCTAAGTGCTTCTAAGGGCGAGTTTTGCGTTTTGCTTGGGCCTTCAGGGTCGGGCAAATCAACACTTCTTAATATTATCGGGGGGATAGATAACGCAGATAGCGGCGATATTATTATTAACAATGAAAAGCTTGCCAACATGAAAGAAAAAAATCTTACAGAATACAGAAGACGTCATTTAGGATACATTTTTCAAATGTATAATCTTATACCCAATCTTACGGTCAGGGAGAACATCGAAACAGGAGCATATCTTAGCAAAAACCCACTCGATATTGACGAAATAATCAAAATATTAGGACTATATGAGCACCAAAGAAAGCTGCCAAGCCAGCTTTCAGGCGGGCAGCAGCAAAGAACTGCCATAGGAAGAGCTATTGTAAAAAATCCTGATATATTATTGTGTGATGAGCCGACAGGCGCGCTCGATTACAATACATCAAGAGAAATCCTAAAGCTTATAGAAACGGTAAATCAAAAATATAAAAGTACGGTAATTATGGTAACTCATAATGATGCCATCAAATATATGGCAGATACTGTTGTTATGTTCAAAGATGGCATGATAAGGGATGTTATTAAGAACACAAACAAGGTATCGGCAGATGAGTTAGAGTGGTAGATGTTATGAGAAATCCATTAAGAAAGCGCCTGATTAGAGAACTTAAAACGGAAATAGGAAAGTATCTGGTTATATTTATACTTCTTGCGGGCATGATTGGGATGGTGTCCGGTTTTTTGGTTGCAGAAGAGAGTATATATGATGCTTTTGAGGAAAGTTTTGATAAATATAATATAGAAGACGGACTTTTTGCAACAGAAAATGAGCAAAGCGAGGCGAAGATTGACAGGATAGAAAAAGAGGGCATCAGCGTCTTTGCCAATTTTTATAAAGAAGCGCAAACTGATGATGACGACACCATAAGAATATTTGGTGAGCGAAATGAAGTAGATATTGCATGCTTGATGCAGGGGAATTTGCCTGATAAGAAGGGGCAGATAGCGCTTGATAGAATGTATGCCAATAACAATGATTACGAAATTGGTGATACTATTACTATCGCAACCAAAGAATACGAAGTTGTAGGATTAGTAGCACTTCCTGATTACAGCGCATTATTTGAAAATAATTCAGATGCGATATTTGATGCACTCAAGTTTGGAGTGGCGCTCGTAAGTGATGAGCAGTTTTTGGCATATAAAAAAGACAGTATTACATATCAGTATTCGTGGATATACGATAATAAGCCAACAGATGATGTCAGTGAAAAAGAGATGGCTGATGAGCTTATGGAAAGCCTTGGTGATATCGTTTCGCTTGAAGAATTTTTACCTGCATATGAGAATAATTCAATTCATTACTCCGGAGATGATCTAAAGGGCGACAGAGCTATGTTTATCGTGCTTTTATATATTTTGGTGGCTATAGTGGCATTTGTCTTTGCGATTACAACGCTTAGCACTATAGAAAAGGAAGCAAATGTAATAGGAACTCTTAGGGCGAGCGGATATACCAAATCAGAGCTTATTAGGCATTTTATTGCAATGCCGGCAATTGTTACGGTCGTGGCGGCAGTTGTGGGTAATGTGTTGGGATATACGTATTTTGAGGGAGTAATGGCCAATCTGTATTATGAAAGTTACAGCCTTGTTTCCTATACGACAATTTTCAATCTCAACGCATTCTATCAGACAACCCTGATACCACTTATAATGATGATTGTAATTAATTATATTATCCTTAGCTATATGCTGCGAATTTCGCCGCTTAAGTTCCTAAAAAGAGATTTAAGACGGCAAACAAATAAAAAAGCGCTGCCACTTAGCTTTAAAATACCGATATTAATCAGGTTCAGAATCAGAATAATTATGCAGAACATACCCAATTATATAGTACTGTTTTTGGGGATTTTGTTTGCAAATCTTCTACTTATGTTTGGGGCAGGCTTGCCGACGATATTAGATGACTATCAAGAAGATATAACGGATAATTTGTTATGCAAGTATCAGTATGTCTTAAAGGCACCGCTTAGCCTGGAGACATCAGATAATCTGGTTGAAAGCTTTTTGGATGCTGTTTCATTTGAGCGAGGAGTAGATACGGATAATCCTGACGCTGAGAAATTTAGTATCTATACGCTCAAGACGATGGGGGATATTGCAAGAGCCGAAGATATAAGCATCTATGGAATTGAGAAGAATTCCAAGTATGTTAAGGCAAACATTTCAGATGATGAAATATATGTATCATCAATTATGGCTGAAAAATATAATTTAGAGGCCGGCGATGAGATTACATTAAAAGAACCTTATGCAAGTGATGAATACACTTTTAAGATTCAGGGCGTTTATGATTACGTCGGCGCTGAGTGCATTTTTATGGATATTGATTCGCTTGCAGGCACATTTGATTTGGGCGACGGATATTTCTGTGGTTATTTTTCAAACAGCGAGATAGGCGATATCAGCAGCAAATATATATCGACTGTAATTACCGCCGATGATCTTACCAAGGTTTCAAGGCAGCTCGATCATTCGATGGGAGGGATGGCAGATATGGTGAGTATTATCGCAATGGTAATATTTGTGATAATAATTTATCTGCTATCAAAGGTAATAATAGATAAAGGAGCGCAGTCTATATCTATGACCAAAATACTGGGCTATTCCAATAAAGAAATAGCATCCTTATATGTTTTGGCGACAACGATAATCGTAATTGCGTTTTTGATAATAACATTGCCGATAGATTATATAACTATTAAGATACTCTTCGGCGCGGTAATGAAGTCAGAGATGACGGGGTGGATACCGCTTAACATTGGGATAGAGACTTATGTAAAGTGCTTTGTTATGGGTGTTGCAAGTTATGCAATAGTTTCAATATTTGAATATATAAAGATAGCAAAAGTTGAAAAATCCGAAGCACTAAAGAATGCGGAATGACTTTTAATTTTTCCCGAAAATACTTATAATGTACATAAAAGAAAAACGCATAAAGGAGAGTATTATGGGTAAAATTACACTCGATGAATCAAAGCTTGCTTCATTTATTACTGAAGGAGAATTAGCATCCATAGAAAAGCAGGCAGAGCTTGCAAAAGAAGTATTATTATCAAAAGAAGGCGCCGGAAGTGATTATTTGGGATGGATTGATCTTCCGGTTGATTATGATAAGGAAGAATATGAGAGGATTAAAGAAGCAGCAAAAAAGATTCGTTCGGATTCGGAAGTGTTTATTGTTATAGGAATCGGAGGTTCGTATTTAGGGGCCAGGGCTGCTATCGAATTTTTGGGACACTCATTTTTTAATGCTGCGTCCAAACAACTTCGCAATGCACCCGAGATATATTTTGTGGGCAACAATATAAGCTCAGCATATCTTCATGATTTATTGGAGATTATAGGTGATAGAGATTTTTCGATAAATGTTATATCAAAATCCGGTACGACCACAGAGCCGGCTATTGCATTTAGAATACTCAAGAAAAAAATGGAGGAAAGGTACGGCGAGGCGCAGGCGGCTAAGAGGATATTTGCAACCACTGACAAAGCTAAGGGCGCACTAAAGGTTCTATCTAATGAAAAGGGATATGAGACCTTTGTAGTTCCGGATGATGTCGGAGGCAGATACTCGGTGCTTACAGCTGTCGGACTCCTTCCAATTGCGGTAAGCGGGGCGGATATTGATGAGCTGATGCAGGGGGCGGCTGATCAAAGGGCACTTGCGATATCTGAATCTTTTGCAGATAATGATGCTCTAAGATATGCTGCTATCAGAAATATATTACTTAGAAAAGGCAAGAATATTGAAATACTGGCTAATTATGAGCCCGGAGTTCATTATATCGCAGAATGGTGGAAACAGTTATATGGCGAGAGTGAAGGAAAGGATCAAAAAGGCATATTCCCGGCAGCAGTAGATTTAACTACAGATTTACATTCGATGGGACAATACATACAAGATGGCGGCAGATTTTTATTTGAAACGGTTCTTAATCTAGAGCATTCAAGAAGTACTATTACAATAGAAGAAGAGTCATCCGATCTTGACGGTCTTAACTACCTGGCCGGGAAAAATATGGATTTTGTCAATAAAAATGCGATGAACGGAACCATCCTTGCACACACCGACGGTAACGTTCCCAATATTTTGTTGAATGTACCAAAGCAGGACGAAAGCTCTCTTGGAGCATTGTTTTACTTCTTCGAATTTGCCTGCGGAGTCAGTGGCTATATGCTTGGTGTAAATCCGTTTAATCAGCCCGGAGTGGAAAGCTATAAGAAAAATATGTTTGCGCTGTTAGGTAAACCAGGATATGAAGATGAAAGAGAGCGACTTTTAAAAAGACTCTAATAGCCAAATAAACCATGAAATAAGAGCCTTGCGAGTGATATCGCAAGGCTCTTATTTGTTTATAAAAATTTAACAATTGTTAAGCGTTTGTTACGACTAACAGGGGTTGCAGGGAAATAATGCACAACAAAGCCGTTGATTTCAAGGGTTTAAGATAAAATTTTTGTAAAATTTGACAAATACATATAATGCTGATATAATACGCAGCGTAACAATTCTGTAACATTTGTAATAACTGTTAACAAGATTAAACAGGAGGAAATCATGAATTTCAGAAAAAGAATGTTACATTGCACTATTCTATCGGCAGCAGCTGTTGCTCTGATTACGACATCTGTTCCTGCAGTGGCCGCACCTACAGCAGGCGGCATGGCAACACTTCAGGAAGAACTTGCTTCAGATGATGAGCAGACAGGTCCTACTGCAGGCGGAGTCAGCACCGCCCTTTCGGGACTTGACGAGCAGATGGCTACGATAGTAGTTAATGAGTCGGATGAACAGCAATCATCTACTCAAAGCAGTGATGAAGAGGATTCCTGGTCTGACAAGCTTATGGCTGATGTAGACGAGAGCCTTAACGTCAGAAAGAAAGCCAGTAAGTCATCTAAAGTAGTAGGAAAGCTCTACGCAGGAAGCCTTGCAACAGTCGTAGAGATTGGTGACAAATGGACACATATAAAGTCAGGCAATGTTGATGGCTATGTTAAGAATGAGTACTGCGTATATGGCGCTGATGCTAAGAAGCTCGCGTCTAAAGTGTGCAAGCAGTACGCAAAGTCAACAACACAGACTCTTCGTATCAGAGAGAAAGCCAGTGAGGATGCAGATGTGCTTGGGCTGTTAGCTAAGGGCGATAAGCTTGAAGTTAACACAAAGGCTAAAACAAAAGATGGCTGGGTAGCTGTTAAATATGATGGCAGCAAAGCATATGTCTCAGCTGATTATGTTAAAGTCAAGACGCAGTATACCAAAGCCCTTACGGTCAAAGAAGAGCAGGAAAAAATAGCCAAAGAGAAGGCGCGCGCAGCAGCTAAGAGCAGTTCGTCATCATCAACGACGACTGATTCAGGCACCAGCGCATCAGCAGATGATGCTACTCTCTTAGGCGCACTCATATACATTGAGGCAGGCAGCGGCAGCGCTGCAGGACAACTTGCAGTTGGTGCGGTAGTAATCAACAGAGTTCAAAGCTCAAGATACCCCAACACGATAAGCGGCGTCATTTACCAGAGCGGACAATTTGCCACAGGCAGAATCAGCTCAATAATATCTGGCGGAGTACCTTCAAGCTGCATGAGCGCAGCTAAGCAGGCTATCGCAGGTTCAGATAACACCGGCGGATGTTTAAGCTTTAGAAGTGCAAGCACAGGACAT
Source organism: uncultured Eubacterium sp. (assembly GCA_905236225.1). Classification (GTDB taxonomy): domain Bacteria; phylum Bacillota; class Clostridia; order Lachnospirales; family Lachnospiraceae; genus Eubacterium_C. Next base: position 5,245 of record CAJOPM010000119.1, on the reverse strand, counting down.
TCGGGCACACAAATCGGTGGTAATGTATTTTTCTAAAAAGATGTAGAGGTATTATTATCGGATACATCTATATAGTGCAATGTAGACAGGCTCTGGGGCAAATTGCTTTAGAGCCTGTTTTCTTGTTTTAATGATAAAAATATAGTAATATCTACAAAGGAGAAATTTTCATATTATATATGAGGACATGGAGGGAAAATTATGAGTGGAGTAACTATAGCCGTAATTATTATAATTATACTAGTTTTAGTGATTTTGGCATCTTGTATTAAGATAGTTCCGCAGGCCAACGCTATGGTAATCGAAAGATTAGGTGGATATCTGTGTACATGGGGTGTAGGAATACATTTCAAGGTGCCCTTTATAGATCGCGTGGCAAAGAGCGTAAGACTTAAAGAGCAGGTAGTTGATTTTGCGCCGCAGCCGGTGATTACCAAGGATAATGTAACAATGAGAATAGATACGGTTGTATTTTTCCAAATTACAGATCCTAAGTTATATGCATACGGTGTTGAGAATCCTATTATGGCAATAGAAAATCTTACGGCTACTACGCTTAGAAATATAATCGGTGATTTAGAGCTTGATGAGACACTTACGAGCCGCGAGACTATTAACACCAAGATGAGGGCATCACTTGACGTGGCGACCGATCCATGGGGAATCAAGGTTAACAGAGTAGAGCTTAAGAACATTATTCCGCCGCAGGCTATACAGGATGCGATGGAGAAACAGATGAAGGCGGAGCGTGAGAGACGTGAGGCTATTCTTAGAGCAGAAGGCGAGAAGAAGTCCACAATCCTTGTCGCAGAAGGTAAGAAGGAGTCGGCAATACTTGATGCTGAAGCTGAAAAGCAGGCTGCAATCCTAAGAGCAGAGGCAAAGAAGGAAGCGACGATAAGAGAAGCAGAAGGACAGGCTGAAGCTATACTTAAGATTCAGCAGGCTAACGCAGACGGTCTTACATTCTTAAAAGAGGCAAATGCGGATAGCGCAGTGCTCCAGCTTAAGAGCTTAGAGGCATTTGCAAGAGCAGCCGACGGAAAAGCGACAAAGATTATAATACCAAGTGAGATTCAGGGGATAGCAGGTTTGGCAAAATCAATTCAGGAAATAGTAACTGAAGGTAATAAAGAAGAGTAAAGGCGGATAATAAAATGAATTTAAAGGGAAGAGATTTCCTCAAAATAAAAGATTTCACACCCGAGGAGATAATTTATCTTATCGACCTTGCGGCTGATTTAAAGCAAAAAAAGAAAAGCAACATACCTCATGATGAGCTTAAAGGTAAGAATATTGCGCTTATATTCGAAAAAACCAGCACAAGAACCAGATGCTCATTCGAGGTGGCGGCTCATGATCTGGGTATGAACGTAACGTACCTGGATCCATCGGGGTCACAGATCGGTAAAAAAGAGAGTATCGCCGATACGGCGCGTGTTCTTTGCAGAATGTATGACGGTATTGAGTATAGAGGATTCGGACAGGATATAGTTGAAACATTGGCAAAGTATTCAAGTGTGCCGGTATGGAATGGCCTTACCAATGAATCTCACCCAACTCAAATGATTGCAGATATGCTGACGGTCAAAGAAGAGCTTGGGCGCATTAGAGGAGTTAAATTTGCATACTTTGGAGATGCGCGCTACAACATGGGCAATTCGCTTATGGTGACATGCGCAAAACTTGGAATGCATTTTGTGGCATGCACGGCAAAAGAGTATTTTCCGGACGAAGAGCTGGTATCATACAGCCGCAATATAGCTGAGCAAACAGGGGGCTCGATTACTCTTACAGAGGATGTAAAGGCCGGCGCACAAGATGCAGACGTAATTTATACGGATGTGTGGGTGTCAATGGGTGAGCCGGATGATGTTTGGAAAAAGCGAATTGATAGTTTGCTTCCTTACCAGGTAAACTCTGCAGTTATGTCATATGCTAAGGATGATGCCATTTTCCTGCACTGCCTGCCTTCATTTCACGATCTTAATACAACAATCGGCAAAACGATACATGACAAATATGGACTAGATGCAATGGAAGTTACCGATGAGGTATTTGAAAGTGATAAATCCCGTGTATTTGAAGAAGCGGAAAACAGGATGCATACAATTAAAGCTGTTATGTATGCAACCTTGAAGTAGGAGCGGCAATGAAGACAAAGATTTTAGCAAAGCTTAGAGATGAAAAGGGGTATGTTTCGGGGCAGGCTCTTTGCAATGAGTTTGGTGTTTCAAGAACTGCCATATGGAAGGCCATCAATCGTCTTAAGCAAGAGGGATATGAGATTGAGGCGGTGCAGAACAAAGGGTACCGCCTTGTAAATGTTCCGGAGATACTTTCGCAAAAAGAGCTTTTGAGCATTAGAAAAACGCAGTGGCTCGGAAATGAGATAATATATTACGACGAAGTTGATTCTACCAACAACGCTGCTAAAAGACTGGCAGAAGAAGGATATGGTCATGGCACGATAGTTGTAAGTGATGCGCAGACCGGCGGAAGAGGCAGAAGAGGTCGCAGTTGGAGTTCGCCTGCGGGTGTAGGAATATGGATGACATATATACTAAGACCGGAGCAGTTGCTTCCTGCAAATGCATCTATGATTACTCTCGTTATGGGACTTGCAGTGGCAAAGGGACTCGAAGAGGCTACGGATACGCATGTCAGCATCAAGTGGCCTAACGACATTGTTATGAATGGCAAGAAAGTATGCGGCACACTGACAGAGATGAGTGCGCAGATGGACTACATAAATTATCTTGTTGTGGGAAGCGGCATCAATGTATTCAACAAAGAATTTCCGCAGGAACTTTCAGAAAAAGCAACTTCGCTTTACATAGAGACAAAAAAGGAATTTCACAGGGCCGAGATAATTGAGACAATTGCAGAGAAATTTGAAGAATACTACGATATTTTCATGCAGACTGAAGATATGAGCAGACTTAAAAATGAGTACAACGATATGCTGGTAAACCGCGGCGGTCAGGTCAGAGTGGAGGGAAGAGAGTCGTTTGACGGCAACGCCAGAGGAATAAACGAAAGAGGAGAATTGATAGTTGATACCTGGGAGGCAAGAAGATTAGTCTCATCAGGAGAAGTATCCGTAAGAGGAGTATATGGCTACGTTTGATAATGAAGAATATGTGCTGTGTGCGTCAAGTAAGTATACGCAGCAGTATTATTTTAATGAGAATTTTAAATCGTTACCGCAGACTATTCAAGACGAGCTTAAGATAATGTGTGTGCTCTTTACAGAGGATGTAGGGGGCACTCTTACTTTGCAGTTCGACGAGAATTATAATCTGATGTTTAAAACTTTCCGGAGCGATGATGACTTTGCCTATGATGAGATAGGTGCCGAGCTTAAGATTAAGCAGATCAGAAATCAAAAGAGAGAACTGCTTGAATCATTGGAATTATACTTTAAAACCGTTTATCTTAAAGAAGAAATGTGAGGACATAACATGTTATTGGCAATAGATGTCGGGAATACCAATATTACGATTGGTGTTTTTAAGGGAAGAGAACTTAAGGCGACTTTTAGAATCACCTCTAAGGCGCCGAAGACTTCAGATGAATATGGGGCTGCGCTGTGTAATCTTTTGGAATATAACAATATACCTCCACAAAAGATTGCAGATGTGATTGTGGCTTCTGTGGTTCCTAATGTTATGTATTCGCTTGTCAGTGCGGTAATTAAATATTTTGGAATCCATCCCGTTATCGTAGAGGCGGGTATTAAGACAGGTATAAGAGTGGCTATAGAAAATCCCCGGCAGCTTGGTGCAGATAGAATTGTAGATGCGGTTGCGGCTTACGAGATTTATGGGGGGCCGGTGCTTGTAATTGACTATGGCACTGCGACAACCTATGACCTGGTGGATGAGAGCGGTGCGTTTATAGCAGGTGTTACGGCACCGGGAATACAGACTTCTGCGCAGGCTCTGTTTAGCACTGCTGCAAAGCTTCCCGAGGTTGAAATAGTAAGACCTAAAACCATACTTGCCCAAGAGACGATATCCAGCATGCAGGCCGGCATTTTCTTCGGGCAACTGGGACAGACGGAATATATTATTAAGAACATGAAAAAAGAGTCTCAACTTGAAAATATCAAGACCGTTGCAACCGGCGGGCTGGGCGTTATCATAGCAAAAGAGACCGATTTGATCGATGTATACGATCCCATGCTTACGCTTTATGGCATGCAGAGAATTCAGGAAAAGCAAACCAGACGTCCAAAGTCAAAGAGTTAAGCTATGAAAGAATATATTAAACCGATTGACATAGGCGGTGTTAGTCTTGATAATAATCTGATTTTGGCACCCATGGCCGGAGTTAGTGATATGCCCTACAGAATTCTTTGCAAGAAACAGGGGGCCGGCCTTGTCTGCATGGAAATGGTCAGTGCAAAAGGAATACTCTACAACAACAAGAACACCAGGGATCTTCTAAAGACCGACAAAGGGGAGCATCCCGTTTCGCTTCAGCTTTTCGGAAGAGAGCCTTTAGTCTTGGCAGAGATTGCAGCAAGAATAGAACCGCTCGATTTTGATATTCTTGATTTCAATATGGGGTGCCCGGTGCCAAAGATTGTAAACAACGGTGAAGGATCGGCGCTTATGAAAGAGCCGCAAACTGTGCGCGATATTCTTAGCGCCATCTGCAAGGCTACAGTAAAGCCGGTAACAGTAAAAATCCGCAAGGGTTTTGATGAAGACAGTGTTAATGCCGTAGAAATTGCAAAGATTGCAGAAGATTGCGGCGTAAGCATGATAGCTGTGCATGGGCGCACCAGGCAGCAGTATTACAGCGGCAAGGCAGACTGGGATATTATTCGACAGGTAAAAGAGGCCGTATCAATTCCTGTAATCGGAAACGGTGATATCAAAGAGCCCAAAGACATAATAGATATGTTTGAATGTACGCACTGTGATGGTTTTATGATAGGGCGCGCAGCAAGGGGAAATCCTTGGGTATTTTCAAGAATTTTACACTATTTCGAAACCGGCATAGACGTGGGCAAACCTGTATTTGAAGAGGTTATCGAAATGATACTTCGCCAGGCGCGGATGATGAGTGAGCTTAAAGGGGAGTATATTGCCACAAGACAGATAAGGAGCCATGCGGCGTGGTATACAGCCGGGTATCCTAATTCTTCCAGGCTCAGGGCAAGAATTAATGAGGCCAACAGTATATCAGAGCTTGAAGATATATTGTATACAAACTGTCAGAATTAGTGGCTAAT
>CAJOPM010000118.1 GCA_905236225.1 uncultured Eubacterium sp. | reverse complement strand
CTTTTGATGCGCAGGGATTTGCACATGAAATATGTCAGCTAAAGCTGACGCAAATCCCGCGCCAAGTCTCGCGAGCGAGACTTGAAAGAATGAATATCTTCATTTTGTCCTAGCATGGCAATCTGTAATACCACTCGTTTTGTTTTGTGTTATAATGTGCTTCGATGGAGGTTTTACAAAATGGAATCGATAGACTATTCACAAATACCCCTTGTACTATGCATTCCGTTTGTTGGCGTTTTGCTCAGTATAGCGATAGGACCGCTTATAAATGAAACGTGGTGGGAGAAGCATATGCTTAAAGTAATTATTGCTTGGAGCATAGCGTTTATCATACCATTTGCGATTTTATATGGCGCCGGTGTTATGGGGCAGACAGTTCTTGAGTGTATATTTAATGATTATCTGACATTTATTGTGCTTTTGTTCGGACTCTACTGTGTAGCGGGTAATATATCGGTAGATGGAGACCTGGCGGGTTCACCGAGGGTCAATATTATACTTTTGGTTATAGGTACTGCACTGGCTAGTTTTATCGGAACTACCGGTGCGAGTATGCTGATGGTAAGACCTGTTATTAAGATGAACGCGTGGAGACAGAAGAAGGCACATATTATGGTGTTCTTTATTTTCCTTGTGTCAAATATAGGAGGATGTCTTACTCCGATTGGAGATCCTCCGATGCTAATGGGATTTTCGAGGGGCGTTCCATTCACATGGAGCCTTAAACTTTTCCCGCTTATGGCGCTTAATGTTATCCTGCTTCTTGTAATATTTTATTTCGTAGATACAAGAGCATATCGAACGGACGTTGCATCCGGATTACAGCCTGATATCAGCAAGGCCGGTTCCCTGTTTGAAATAAAAGGAATTCATAATATCATTTTTATAATAATGATTGTTATAGCGGTAGTGCTAAGTGGGGTGCTTCAGCACGTATCGGCTTTTTTAAATGAAGACGGAGACCTTAAGGGAATACATATTTTCGGAGAGGTCACATTTGCATATTCTTCGCTTATAGAAGTGGCGATAATATTACTTGCGGCATTTCTTTCGTTTAAGACGACTGCACGAAAGGTCAGAAAAGCGAACCATTTTACCTGGGGTGCCATTAAGGAAGTCGCGGTATTGTTTATCGGCATCTTTATCACTATGCAGCCTGCGCTTATGATATTAAAGGCAAAGGGAGCAGAGCTTGGGATCAGCAATGCCATAGAATTCTTCTGGGTCACGGGAGCGCTGTCAAGCTTTTTGGACAATACACCTACTTATCTGGTGTTCTTTACCACCTCCGGTGCTATGGGATTTGCCCATGGAGTCAGTACGATGGCAGGTGTGATACCTTTTTCGATACTCGTAGCAATATCAGCCGGTGCAGTATTTATGGGAGCCAATACCTACATTGGAAATGCACCGAACTTTATGGTCAAAGCAATATCCGATGAAAATGGTATACGTATGCCTTCATTTTTCGGGTATTTGTGGTGGTCGGTCAGGTACCTGGTTCCGGTATTTTTGATAGATACACTCATCTTTTATATACAAAGTAAAGTTGTTTGATGAAAGAGGCGTTATATGCAGCAAAATAAAGATATACCGATAATCGATAAAAAGGATTTGGAAAATCTTGCCGAGAGAATATATGATCTTGACTATGAGGTATATAATCTTACGGGGTCCAGCCTTGGCCATGTTTACGGGCCTGATAGAAATTATGCTATCAAGGCTATAGTTAATCTGCTCTCTAATCAGCTCGGAAGCTATGAGATTATTAATGATTTGGCACTGATAAGTAACATGGCAAGAACTATAGAAGATAAGAATACCTATAACGAAGTTATGAATAAATATGCTCGAATATATCTTGATACCACCAGGATCAGAGGGAAGTATTCGAGAATTGAAATAGTTGATAAGAAGAAAATAACTGATGCGATTCCGCTTTATGAGCGATACGAGCAGATGGAGCATAAGATAATCTGTATAGGAAGAACATATGGCTGTGGGGGAAGCGATATTGGATTTAGCTTAGCATCAAGGCTTGGTATTAATTACTATGATTATGTGATTTTAGATAAAGTTTCAGAGCGTTTGGAGTTGAGAGAGCCAAGTAATGCGGCCGGAGACGTTGCATATGGAAAGAGTGAAGAGGGCGAGCCGATATATACATCAACAATATACAAAAAGCCTAAGAAAAAATTTTCGTTCAAGCAATTGTCAAATGATTTTATTAAATTTCACGGTCTTCCAAAAAGAGATGCGGTATTTTTCAACCAGAGCCGCCTGATACTCGATATGGCGCGCAGTGAGGATTTTGTCATTATGGGAAGGTCGGCGGCCAGAGTGCTTAATAATGCCGGAATACCGAATATCAGCATATTTATATCAGCACCGATGGAGAATAGGGTAGAGAGAATCTCCCAGGTCTTTCCCGATCTCTCGGAAAAAGAGGTTATTCGCCTGATTAAAAAGCAAGATGCATCAAAAGCTAAGAATTACGAATACTTTAATATGGTCAAATGGGGCTCTACGGATGCATATGATTTGACAATTAATACCGCAAGCTGCGGTATAATGGATACGGTTGATTTTATAATGTATGCGCTAAAAGCGCACAAATAACTATAACAGGCGCCAAGTCTCGCGAGCGAGACTTGAAATTATAGAACCAGCTTGGCCGCGCCATATATACCGGCATCGCCCCCTAGTGTTGCCAACGTAAAGGGAACGTTACGGCTTGCAAAAAAAGCGTTTTTACAAAAAGCCTTCTGTATGTAATCAAGTAAAATATTGCCGGCATTAGATACGCCGCCGCCGATAACAAATACCTCGGGATCAACCACACAAGAAACACAAGATAGGGCATAAGCAAGCTTGCTTGTGGCCTCCTTTATAATCTTAAGTGAAAGCGCATCTTGCTGCTTTGCGCAGTCAAATACGCTGCGGCATGTTATATTATCAATAAGTCTTAGAGATGATTCTTCATCTGTTGCATCCAGCATTTCTTTTGCTGATCTGACAATACCTGTTGCGGATGCATATTGCTCAAGACATCCGCATTTGCCGCAGTTGCAGGGCCTTTTATCAGCTACCTTTATATGGCCGATTTCACCGCCGGCGCCAAATGCGCCTGCTACAATTTTGCCATCTATGACTACGCCGCTGCCAACTCCGGTTCCGAGAGTTACCATAACAACGTTTTTTTTGCCTTTGGCAGCGCCTTGCCACATTTCACCCAAGGCAGCAGCATTAGCATCATTAACTGCCTTGATATTGGTGATTTTGGTAAGCTCTCTAAGCTTTGATGCAATGTCTAATACACCCCAGCCTAAATTAACACATCCGTTAACTGTTGTTTCATTTAAGACGGGTCCGGGTACGCCGACACCGATACCGTCTATATCTAAGATACTGATATTTTGGTTATGGAGAATATTCTTAAGAGAAGATGCGATATCACCAAAAATATATTTTCCACTGTCTTTTGTTACTGTATTGATAGCCCATTTTTTTATCAGCTTTCCAGAAGGGGCGAATATGCCGAATTTAACCGTAGTTCCGCCAATATCTATACCGATTGAATACATTTTTCTCTCCTAAAACTTACTCATAATTCTCATCAGGCGGTGTATCTTTTCGCCAAATTCCGAGTAGGATTGCCGTAACAAATGAGCCCGCAATAAGAGCTATGACATAAAAAGGCGCATTTGTGACAAGTGGGAAGACGAATATTCCGCCGTGCGGCGCCGGAAGGCGGCATCCGAACAGTGATGATAAGCATCCGGATACGGCAGCGCCTGCTACGCACGATACAATCACTCTGAACATATCCAAAAGGACAAATGGAAGCACGCTTTCTGTTATAAATGATATCCCCATAAAAAGAGTGGCGGCAAGATTGCTTCTTTCAGGCTTGGAATATTTGCGCTTGAATAACAGCATGGAAATTGATATTCCAATCGGAGGAACCATGCCGCCAAGCATTACCGCCGCCATAATATGCGAGGAACCGTTGCTGATTGAACCTGTTCCATAGCTGTAGGCTGCTTTGTTAAATATACCGCCCATGTCGGTTGCCATAAGCGCAGATGCAACTGTGTCGGATAATACTATGCTGTGCGCCGAGAGTAAATCTAAAAGGCTCTCTACTGCGGTTCGCAAATACTGCGTTATCGGCGTAAGAAGATAGTGGGAGAACAGGTACATAAGCAGCAGACTTATAATCGGATATATAATAATCTGTGTCGCATATTTACCAAAGCTGCGCATATTATCAGAGAACACTTTTATATTATACGAGATAAATGAAGCAATTATTGCTGCGCATATTGCCCCTACAAAACCGGCGTTTGCATCGATAGCCATACATCCGCCGACGAATCCCGCCATAAACGCCTCTTTTCCAACGAGCCTTTTGGCCATAAATGCAGAAAAGATTGGCAGCATAAAATTAAAACAGGTTTGTCCTATTTCCTTTAAAACACGTGCGATGTTTGTAATACTGCCCAAATCTGAACGCTCTTCTATAGACAATGTGGACAGGTCAGTGCTGGCAGCGTCAAATAAAAACGCAAATCCTATCAAGATACCGCCGCCTGCTATAAACGGTATCATAGCCTTTGTACCGGAGATGATGCTATCGAGCATCTTTTGTCTGGTAAATATTTTAAAACGGGTTTTAAGCAAATCTTTATTAATCTTTGGCGCTTCATCGGTTGATCTATCTGAAAATTCTGAGTTTGATGTTTTTATAGTAGTTGTTTCATTATTAAAAATTGAGTCACTAATACTTGGATCATATAATGTGACGCAATCTCTGCCGGCCTTTTTTGAAGTATATAGAGCCAAATCGGCCATTTCCGTGATTTTAGAAAGATTTACTTCATCTGCGATATCGGTAAATCCTATGCTGACAGTTATCTTAAAGTTTTCATCAGTTTTGATGTTTGAGATGTCTTTGTTAAGTTTTTCCAGAAGCATTGTGGCCTCATCTACGCCGCAGCTAAGGATTCCTATGAATTCATCGCCGCCCCATCTTGCAGCTGTAAGACCATTTGATAAAATTAAGGAATTAATGTTATCTGCAACGAGTTTTAGGGCTTTATCGCCTGCAGCGTGGCCGTAGTTATCGTTTATTTGCTTAAAATAATCAACATCAAGAATAAATAGAGACGAGCTGCGTGGTTTATTGGTTATAAAACGCTCAAAATCCATAGTAAAGGAACGCCTGTTAGACAGCCCCGTTAAATCGTCGAAGGTTGCCAGCTTTACTATTTGGTTTCTGTATCTGAAAATTGTATTTGATACAAGTATTATGACTATAACCAGCAGCAAAAGCTCAATAAAAAGTATCAGGGCGAATTGTCTGGCCTCGCTAGAGCGCACTTCGTCACCGTTTGCAAACAGGATAAGTACTTGATCGTCTGAGTATGAAGTGGCCGAAATACTGCGCCCTGATGTATACAAGGGATTGCCTTGCGTCTCAATTTCATAATATATAAATTTATCACTGTTAACATCAAGTATATCAGAATACTCGCTGAAAAGATCTATAGACAGAAGATCATCAGGGTTGCTCTCATCGCTTGTTGAGATTATTGTGCCGTCTTTTTGGCACAGATAGAATGTAAATCCTGAACGCGCTAAAAAAACTTCATCGGGTACCACACCTGAAAGTATTTCTGTCTTTAGGGCAAATAGGCTTGTGTTGGTTCTTTCGTATATATACTTGCGGACAGAGGAGGTGCTGATTAAAGTAAAAAGCACAGTGCTTCCTAAGAAACTGCCGATTATGATAAGTATTATAATTACATATTGTATATTAATCTTTTGTTTATTATTATTCATAGCAAATTAAATTATATAAAAAGTTAAATACAGGTTATGGTATATTATATTATATCAAATAAAAACACTTGCAAACGAGAAAGTTGAGTAATTATGCAGATAGATAAAAGTAAACAGGAGCAGATAGAACAAACACTGCGAAATAAAAGTGCCTTTAAGAAAAAATTGTTTAGTAAATTCGCAAAGGCAATAGTTACCTATGATATGATACAGCCGCATGACAAGATAGCGGTATGCATCTCGGGCGGAAAAGACTCGTTCCTTATGGCAAAGCTTTTTCAGGAGCTTAAGCGTCATAACAAATTCGAGTTTGAACTTGTATTCCTTGCAATGGATCCGGGATATTTAGATGTAAATCGAAAAATGATAGAAGATAATGCAAAGATTATGGGAATACCGCTTACAATCTTTGAGAGCAATATATTTGATACGGTGGATAATGTAGGAGGTTCGCCTTGCTACCTTTGCGCAAGGATGCGGCGGGGATATCTTTACAGCAATGCCCAAAAGCTGGGCTGCAACAAGATCGCGCTGGGACATCATTTTGATGATGTAATAGAGACGATATTAATGGGGATGCTCTGGTCGGGGCAATTTCAGACTATGATGCCAAAGCTTCACAGCACAAACTTTGACGGAATGCAGCTGATAAGACCTATGTATCTGATAAGAGAAGAAGATATTATAGCGTGGAGAGATTATAATGAACTTAAATTCCTGCAGTGTGCCTGTCATTTTACACAGAATTGTTCAACGGTTTTAGAAGATGGCACATCTAAGTCAAAAAGGGCCGAGACAAAGGCGCTTATAAAGAAATTAAAAGAGACTAATCCCAATGTAGAGAGCCATATATTTAAGAGCTCGCAGAATATAAATCTTGCCACTGTGCTTGGATATAAAAAGGATGGCGAGACAATTAGTTTTTTGGATACATACTAGAAGAATCCGGATTGCTCCGGATTCTTCTTAAATTACTCACATATTCTAAGAGCACCTGTCGGGCAGGCATCTACACACTTCTTGCAGTCTTTGCAGATGGCAATAGACTTTTTGTTTCTAAATTCGGGTCTTACTATTGTATTGAATCCTCTGCCGACTAATCCAAGCAGACCTTGTGCGGCATCCTCTTCGCAAATTCTTACGCACAAGCCGCAGAGCAGGCATTTGCCCATATCGCGCTCGATAATATCGAGTGTTTGCTCTTTAAAAGTATCATGATGCACGCCGTCAAGTCTAGCGGGTTTGATAGACATCTGGTTGGCGCGCTTGATCAAAGTACAATCGCCGTAATCTGCGCAGCCACACTCTAAGCAGCGTTTGGCTTCATCGCGGGCTTCTTCTTCTGTAAAGGTATTATTAATCTCGAGGAAGTCTTTTTTTGCAATCTGAACCGATCTTTTGCTCATATAGTGACGCGGTATCTTTTTCCTGTCTTCTAAGTCTTTTTCTGAAACTTTTTTCTCGGAATAGAAGGGCGTCTTATAAAATGAAGTGCCGCCATAGAGGTAAGCATCTATCTGCTGAACGGCGCGTCTTGCCTCGCCGATAGCCTCAATTGCTATTGATGCACCCTTGTTGGTAGCCTCACCTACTGCAAATATTCCATCCGAAGATGTTCTAAATGAAGAAATACCGGCTTCTATATTTCCCTTAGGAGATTTCTCGAGCTGTTCAAAACCGTTATCCCTAAGTACGTGACCGATAGCCGCAATAACGCTGTCGACCTCAAGTGTTTCAAATTTGCCTTCAATGGGGATAGGTCTTCTGCGTCCACTCTCATCTGCTTCACCAAGCTCCATAACCTGAAGTTTGATGGCAGATACCTTGCCATCCTTGCCGATAATCTGAGCAGGATTAGTCAGGAATTTGAATTGTACTCCTTCTTCTTCGGCTTCGAGTATCTCAATATCTTCTGCAGGCATTTCATCTTTGGTACGTCTGTAAATAACATAAACGTTTTTAGCGCCCAATCGTATAGCGCTTCGGCAGGCATCCATAGCGGTGTTTCCGCCGCCTACTACGGCAACATTTTCACCTATATCGGGTACATTACCAAGGCCTATGCCAGACAGTAATTCAATACCGCCGATAACACCTTCAAGGTCAGCTCCGGGACATCTGAGTTCAGAGTCCTTCCAGGCACCTATTGCTACTACAACAGCATCATAGGAAGCTCTTAGCTCGCTAAGAGTTATGTCTTTGCCGACCATGATATTATTCTTAAAGGTTATGCCCATTCTTTTTAATATATCGATTTCCTGATCTAATACGTCTTTGGGAAGACGATAGTTCGGGATGCCATACCTGAACATGCCGCCGTTTTTGGGCATTGCATCAAGTATTGTTATCTCGTGACCTTTGATTCTAAGGAAATATGCGATAGTCATACCGGCAACACCTGCGCCTATAACGCAGACCTTCTTGCCTGTACTCGGGGCAACCGGAGGTACATATGGAGCGCCTGTTGCATAATCCTGATCGCTTGCAAACTGCTTTAAGGAGCAGATAGATACAGGTTCATCTACTAAGTTTCTTCTACAGGCAGTTTCACAAGGATGCGGACAAATACGTCCTACACTTGAAGGAAGCGGAATCTTGTCTCTTATAATTTTAACTGCGCTTCGATAGTCGCCCTCAGCAATTTCCTTAACATAGCTTTGACAGTCGGTTCCTGCTGGGCAATTAAGCGTACAAGGACCTCTGCAGTCGCCGGAATGGTCACTTAAAATAAGTTCTAATACCATCTTTCTGGTGCGAGCTATTCTATCTGACATGGTATGAATAACCATACCATCGGTAGCAACGGTAGAGCAGGCTCTTACTAATTTGGGGTTGCCCTCAACCTCTACTACGCATAATCCGCATGCACCATAAGGTTTTACTCTTTCGTCGTTGCAAAGGGTAGGAATATCAATACCATTTCTTCCGGCAATACGAAGAATGGTCTGTCCGGCCCTTGCCGAAAGTTCGTTGTCATCAATTGTAATATTTATATAATCCACGTATCCTACCTCCTAACTTCTTTCAATAGCTCCAAGCTTACATCTTTGGTAGCAGGATCCGCATCTTATGCAGATGTCCTGTCTTACCACGTGCGGCTGCTTAATCTCGCCCTCTATAGCATTAACCGGGCAGTTTCTTGCACAAATATGACAGCCTACGCAGGAGTCTTTTTTGATTGTATAAGTTATGAGATTCGGACACTGCATTGAAGGACATCTCTTATCCCTGATATGAGCATCGTATTCATCTCTGAAATATCTGATAGTTGTAAGTACCGGGTTTGGAGCGGTCTGTCCCAATCCGCACAGGGCATCATCTTTTATGAAGTTGCACAGCTCTTCTAAGAGTTCTACATCGCCCTCTTTGCCCGCACCTTCGGTAATTCTGGTTAAAATCTCAAGCATACGTTTGGTGCCGAGTCTGCAGGGGACACATTTGCCGCAGCTTTCTTTGGATGTAAAATCAAGGAAGAATTTGGCCATATTAATCATACAGGTCGAGGAGTCCATAACGACCATTCCGCCTGAACCCATGATGGCACCTGTGGCAGAAAGTTCTTTGTAATCAATTCTTGTATCAAGAAGACTCTCGGGGATACATCCACCGGAAGGACCACCCATCTGCACAGCTTTAAACTGCATACCGTCCCTGATACCTCCGCCGATGTCAAATATAACCTCTCGCAAAGTCTTTCCCATAGTAATCTCTACAAGACCGCCTCTTACAATCTTGCCGGAAAGAGCAAACACTTTGGTGCCTTTGCTGTTTTCGGTTCCCATCTCGGCAAATTTAGCTCCGCCGTTATTTATGATCCATGCAACGTTTGCAAATGTTTCAACGTTGTTAATGTTAGAAGGCTTTTCCATATAACCTTTTTGTGCCGGGAACGGAGGCTTGAGACGAGGCATTCCGCGCTCACCTTCTAAGGATGCGATAAGAGCAGTCTCCTCGCCGCAGACGAAAGCTCCTGCACCGGCCTTGATTTCGATATGACATGAAAATGAAGAGCCTAAAATATTATCTCCGAGATAGCCGTTTTCCTGCGCCACTTTGAGGGCGTTAGACAAACGCTCTATTGCAAGAGGATATTCAGCTCTGACATAAACAAAACAATTTTTAGCGCCTATTGCATAAGCGCCGATAAGCATACCTTCTATCAGACTGAAAGGATCGCTTTCGATAACGGCACGATCCATAAATGCTCCCGGATCACCTTCATCAGCATTACAGATAAGGTATTTGTCATCGCCTTCGGAAGAGCGGGCAGCATTCCATTTAAACCAGGTAGGGAAACCTGCGCCGCCGCGCCCGCCAAGACCGGATACCTTAATCTCTTCTATAACTTCATCGCAAGTCATATGATTTACGGCTTTATCCAAAGCCAAAAAGCCATCGGTGGCTTTGTATTCATCGATGCTGGTAGGATCAATGATTCCGCAATGTCTTAGGACGATACGAGTCTGTTTTTTGAGGAAGCCCTTGTCAGAATCTGAAATCATAAGAGGCTCTAAATCCTCAAGTTGCATAGTCTCAAGAGATGAGACAATATTATGAGCATCTTCCGGCTTAACTTTTACGAGTCTTACCAAAAGAGCGTTGTCATTATTATAGACATCAACAATGGGCTCTAGATAGCACATGCCGATACAGCCTGTGATACCCATAGTCATATTGTCATTTCCTGCTATTTCGGATGCGAGTGCATCATATACTTTTGAGGCGCCGGCTGCGATGCCGCAGCTACCCTGACCTACTACTAATTTCATGATGCACCTCCTGATTTTTTGTATTCATTAAGAATTTCTATAGTCTTCTGGGGGGTAAGTGAGCCGTAAGTCTCACCGTTAATCATCATAACCGGAGATAGGGAGCAGCAGCCAAGACAGGCAACGTGCTCTAAAGTAAAGAGCCCATCTTCTGTGGTTTCGCCGTCTCCTATACCAAGCTCCTCTTTAATAGTAGCGCCAATTAAATCCGAGCTGTTAACATGACAGGCAGTTCCTTGACAAAGATAGATCAGATTCTTACCGATTGGGTTAAGTCGAAACTGTGCGTAAAATGTAGCACATCCCATAATCTTTGCGGGCTTTTCGCCTGTCGCTTCAGAAATTTTGTAAATAGCATCTAAGGGAAGATATCCATATACATCCTGTGTTTTTTGAAGAATAGTGATAAGGCTTCCGGGAACGGAGGCGTACTCATCGAGTATTCCATCAATTAGTGTTAGGTCAACTTTTTGCATTTTAGCCATAATTTTCCTCTCTTTTGTAATGCTTATAGTCCATACAAATGCTCAGCATTGGCATGGAAGAACTTCTCTTTATGACGACTAAGTTCGTCATGACCGTCTATAAATGTAGAAATCTGATGAATTCTTTCGAAACATTTGTGGACGGGGGTAAACGGATAATCACTGCCGTACATAATGTGGCTTGCCGGCACAAATCTGGTTAGCAAAGGCAAAAGATCCGGTGTTGGATTGCCTGCCATATCATAATAGAATTTGTAAAGATTTTCCTTGATTTTGATGTTTTCTTTTAGGACGCCTATATTCATAAGAAGGGGCATAAACTGTTGTCCTCTGTCGGCTATGTTCGGAAGAAAAGCGCCGCAGTGAGGAACGATAATTTTAACATTTGGAAATCTGTCAGGTATCTTATGCCCAAGCATATTAAGGACAGCTCTTGTAGTGTCTGCAAAGAATTCAAAAACGGGAATGATTCTTGCAGAATACAGAGCGTCATTAAGCGGTTCGGGGCGATGCGGATGAATATTAATAATAGCGCCCCGCTTATTAAGCTCTTCAAATAACGGATCCATGGCAGGATCGCCTAAATAAAGTCCGCGGCTGTTAGAAGCAAGTTTGATTCCGCTTGCACCTAAATTGTCTAAAGCATATATTGCTTCATCTATGGCAGCGTCTATATCAGGCAGTGGCACAACAGCATGAAATCTGAATCTGTCGGGATAACGGCGTCTAAGATCTGCCGCCGCTTCATTGATCTTTCTGCAAAGCGCAATTCCCTCATCAGCTGTTTCCTTAAAATATGGATGCGGTGAAGAAATAGTAAGGACTGCAAGATCGGTTCCGGCATCATCCATCATGGCAATCATTTCGGAAACAGATTTTCTTGGAAGAAGAATACTATCTTCCATAAGTGCATTGTTTTTTTCTAGATAATCAAAATACTCCGGTATTGAAAAATGTTGGTGAATGTCGATTATTTTCATAACTGCAACCTCCGTTTGTGCCTAAATGAACGCATCATTTAAATTATACATAAATATGGATATTCGTCAATGAATACGCAGGTTGCACGCGTCTAACCTGCCGATGAAGTTATTTCTTTTTTCTTTAAATAGCACATAAAAATTACATAGGCTATAAAGAGGGCAACAGAATTTACAATCCAGCTTATAGGATAAGCAGTCATCAGATTCACAAAAGTTCGTACGTGAGGGAATACACCAAGTATCCATATGATTCTGGTTCCACAGATGCATATCAGAGCCATAAGAGCAGGAACCAGCGAGCGTCCGTATCCTCTCATGGTGCCCGATACTGTCTCATTCCATGTGTTAAATGGGTAAAACGCCATAATAAACCACAGCCTGATTGCGCCGTATTCTAATATTTCGCTATCGGAGTTGAATATGCTAAGAAGCTGGGCGGGAAAGAGCAGTATTACAGCCATCATAACGGCTGTCAGTATCATGCTCTCTGTAAGTCCTATCCCAAATATGCGGCGGCATCTTTGAATTTTACCTGCTCCGTAGTTCTGTCCGATAAATGTCGTACAGCCTTGTGAAAACGCCGTTATTACATAGAAGGTAAGTATTTCTATATTAAATGCAGCGGTTGAGGCTGCCATAACTGAGGCGCCAAGGGAGTTTATTGCAGACTGTGCTACTACGTTTGACAGAGAAAATACCATGCTTTGCACGCCGGCAGG
>CAJOPM010000117.1 GCA_905236225.1 uncultured Eubacterium sp. | reverse complement strand
CCTATTTACAACACTGTAAAAAAAATGTGGTATACTGTCATAGTATTGCCTAAAATAAGTAATTGGGTTAAGGAAATATTTTCGTGAAAGGACTATATTATGAAAAAGAGAATAATAGCTACATTAATAGCAGCCTCTATGGCGGCTTTGACGCTCGTTGGATGTTCATCGGAGAGTAATAAAAAAACAACGGATACAGCGCAATCCGACACACAAAGTGAGGCCTCATCCGATGAGGCGGCTGATAGCAATGTAGATACAGACGGTAACTATGTTATTGGTATATCGCAGTTTGCAGAACACAGCTCATTGGATAATTGCCGTGAGGGTTTTTTACAGGGACTTGCTGAAGAAGGCATAATAGAGGGTGAAAACCTTACCGTAGAATATCAGAATGCACAAACAGATACCGGCAGTGCTGCTACAATTTCTGATGAGTTTGTGGCAAAAAATGTTAATCTGATTTGCGCTATAGCAACTCCTGCAGCTATGAGTGCATATAATAGCTGCCTTGAAACTGATATACCGGTAATATATTCAGCTATTTCAGATCCTGTTGGAGCAGGACTGGCAAATGAAGATAAGACATCTGTGGGAAATATTACAGGAACATCGGATGCGCTTGCAGTGGATGCTCAGCTTGAGATGATTAGAGAAGTACTTCCCGACGCAAAGAAAATCGGAATAATCTATACTACTTCTGAAGCTAATTCTGTAAGTACTATTGAACAATACAAAGAAGCGGCAGATAAATATGGATTCGAAATAGTAGATAAGGGAATCAGCGCAATAGGGGATGTTGATATGGCGGCAGCAAGCCTTGTCGGTGAAGTTGACTGTATCAATAATCTTACTGATAATACGGTTGTTTCTGCGCTTCAAACAGTACTTTCGAATGCAAATGAGGCAGGTATACCGGTGTTTGGTTCTGAGGTTGAACAGGTAAAAGCAGGTTGCGTCGCGGCTATGGGTATTGATTATACTCAGCTTGGTATTCAGACCGGAAAAATGGCTGCGAAGGTACTTAAGGGCGAGGCTACTTGCGCAGAACTTGAATATGAAGTAATAGAGGATCCGTCGCTTTATATTAACACGGCAGCATTAGATGGAATCAACATAGAGATAAATGATGAACTGCTTGAGGCAGCTAGCGAAACTTATGATGAAATAACCGTAGAATAGGAGGCAGGCTCAAGGTGGCGTTTATTATCAGTATCCTAGAGCAGGGAATGATCTATGGGATCATGGCGCTTGGGATGTATATAACATATAGGATATTGGATTTTCCGGATATGACCGTAGATGGATGTTTCCCTTTTGGCGTTGTTGCGGCGATTGTTATGATTAGAGGGGGTGTTCTGCCTATCCTCACACTTCCGATTTGCTTTGTGCTTGGGTGCATTATTGGTATGATTACCGGAATAATTAACGTATATGGAAGGGTCAGGGACTTGCTTGCGGGAATTATTATGATGACTGGGCTTTATTCTGTTAATTTGGTTATAGCAGGCAGAGCTAATCTCCCAATGTATGAGTATTACAACATTTTTGATAATACATTTTTAGATAGTATAATACCCGAATCAATAAAGAAATTTCAGACACTTATTGTACTTATTATAATAGTTATAGTAGTTAAGCTGATTCTTGATTGGTATATGAGAACAAAATCAGGATATATGCTTAGAGCCGTTGGAGATAATGATACGCTTGTTACATCTATGGGTATAGATAAAGGCAAGGTCAGAATAATGGGACTTGCAATTGCAAACGGTCTTGTGGCACTTGCAGGAAGTATATTTGCCCAGCAGCAGGGTTATTTTGATATTTCAATGGGAACAGGAACTGCTGTAATTGGTCTTGCAAGCGTTATCATAGGTACGAATATTATTAAAAATCCGAAGATTATAGGAGTTACATCGACTGTAATAATCGGTGCGATTATTTACAGAGCCTGCGTTGCGGTTGCAATCAAGGCAGGCCTTAATCCTAACCTGATGAAATTGGTATCAGCTGCACTCCTTTTGATAATTCTCATAATTACCATGGAGAGAAAGAAAGATGTCAGGGAGGGAAGATAGATGCTTGAACTGAAAAATATATACAAGACCTATAATGCGGGCACTGTTAACGAACACAGACTTTTTAGCGACTTTAATCTTAAAGTTTCCAGCGGACAGTTTGTAAGCGTTGTGGGGAGTAATGGATCCGGCAAGACATCAATGCTGAATCTTATTTGCGGATCAATGAATCCTGATAAGGGAAATATATATATAGATAATGGCAAAGAGAAAATTGATTTAACAACTGTTAAGGAGTATAAAAGGCACAAGTTTATAGGCAGGGTTTACCAAAATCCTGCTAAAGGTACATGCCCGTCAATGACAATACTTGAGAACATGGCAATAGCTGATAACAAAGGCACAGCATATGGGATTAAACCTTGTATTAAAAAGAGCAGGGTGGAATACTATGTAGAACAGTTAAAGACCATAGGACTTGACCTTGAGTCAAAGCTTGACGTTAAAGTGGGAAGTCTTTCGGGAGGACAAAGGCAGTGCCTTGCAATGCTTATGTGTACTATGAATCCAATCGATTTTTTGATTTTAGATGAGCATACAGCTGCGCTGGATCCTAAGACAGAACGTATCGTGATGGAAATGACGGAATCAATAGTAAAATCAAAAGGCGTTACGACTCTTATGGTAACTCACAACTTAAGAGATGCGCTAAGATATGGTGACCGCATTTTGATGATGAATAGCGGAGAGTTTATTTTAGATAAAGAAGGCGAAGAGAAAAAGCAGCTTGATACAGATTATATAATGGAAATATTTAATAATATCAGTGTGGAAAAAGGAAACTAAAATAAACAAGGTAAAAGTCGTCCGAAAGATAATTAAAACCGGGCGGCTTTCTGCGTTCAAAGTGGCAAGGCGGATACCGAATGTTAGCTTTACATTTACCCCTTTATTATCTATAATAAACTGATATAGTGTTTTGATCGCAGTGTTTCTGCGTTTATGAGGAATTAAAGAAGCGGATTTAGAATGTCTGCTTTACAAGCGTTATTTAACTTAACTATGATAGGAGGTGAGAACATGGCTGATCTTAGAGAAAAAGAAATTGAACGTTTAGAGCGTCAGGTATTAAATCAATCAAGTAAGATCAAGTCCATGGATGATTTCTCATCTCCGGAGTATCTATACCAAGAGCTTATTAACAGCATCAACAAGTATCATCCGTCTGCAGATACCACTATGGTTGAGAAAGCATATAACCTTGCTTATGAAGCGCACAAGGGGCAGAAGAGAAAGTCGGGAGAGGATTATATCATTCATCCGATTTGTGTTGCTATCATACTTGCTGAGCTTGAGATGGATAAGGAGACCATAGTAGCAGGTCTTCTTCATGATGTTGTTGAAGATACCATTCTTACCAACGAAGAGATTGCTCAAGAGTTTTCGCCTGATGTAGAATTACTGGTTGATGGGGTAACTAAGCTAAGTAAACTTAGTTATGAGAGCGACAAATTAGAACTTCAGGCAGAGAATCTTCGAAAGATGTTTCTTGCAATGGCAAAAGACATCAGAGTTATCATCATTAAGCTTGCCGACAGACTTCATAATATGCGTACGATGAAATATATGAAGCCTGAGAAGCAAAAAGAAAAATCCAGAGAGACTATGGATATTTATGCTCCGATAGCTCAAAGGCTTGGTATATCAAAGGTGAAGATAGAGCTTGAGGATTTATCATTAAAATATCTTGAACCTGAAGCATATTATGATCTGGTTGAGAAGGTTGCATTAAGAAAGAGTGTTAGGGATAGCTATGTACAGACTTTGGTAAACGAAGTAAAGTACCATATTGATACGGCCGGAATAAATGCAACAATAGAGGGGCGGGCAAAGCATTTCTTTAGTATATACAAAAAGATGATTAACCAGAACAAGACGATAGATCAGATATATGATTTATTTGCGGTTCGCATTATTGTAGATAGCGTAAAGGACTGCTATGCTGCGCTTGGTATAATTCATGAGATGTACAAGCCAATCCCCGGACGATTCAAAGATTATATAGCCATGCCGAAGCCGAATATGTATCAATCGCTTCATACTACGCTTATAGGACCCACAGGGCAGCCTTTTGAAATTCAGATTCGCAGCTGGGAGATGCACAAAGTAGCAGAATATGGTATCGCAGCTCACTGGAAATACAAAGAAGCATCTAACGGAGTCAAGTCTACGGGCAATCAGGAAGAAGAGAAGCTTAGCTGGCTTAGACAGATTTTAGAGTGGCAGCAGGATATGTCCGATAATAGAGAATTCATGTCGCTTCTTAAGAGCGATCTTGATTTGTTTTCGGATACCGTTTTTTGTTTTACACCGGCAGGAGACGTTAAGAACCTTCCGCAGGGCTCTACGCCTATTGACTTTGCGTACAGTATCCATTCGGCAGTAGGAAGCAGGATGGTCGGAGCAAAGGTGAACGGACGATTGGTAAATATTGACTATACGATTAAGAACGGTGACCGTATAGAGATTATTACTTCTCAGAATGCAAAAGGACCTAGCAGGGACTGGCTTAACATTGTAAAAAGCACTCAGGCAAAAAATAAGATTAACCAGTGGTTTAGGACGCAATACAAAGAAGAAAATATCATACGCGGCAAGGAAATGCTGATGGCATACTGTAAGACAAAAGGTATCGACTATACCAGGATTACTAAAGTGGAGTATCAGGACGTAGCGCTTAAAAAATACGGCTTTAGGGACTGGGATGCTCTTTTGGCTGCCGTAGGTCATGGAGGACTTAAAGAAGGTCAGATAATAAACAAGCTCCTAGAGACCGAAAAGAAGATTTTAAATGAAAATGTTACTGACGAGCAGATAGTAGAGATTGTCGAATCAGAGGTTAAGAACTCTTCCGG
>CAJOPM010000116.1 GCA_905236225.1 uncultured Eubacterium sp. | reverse complement strand
CAGGTTGGACATTGAGGCTAAAGTCCCTCAGTGCTCTAAGAGAAGCACCTGCACGTTGGCTGACCTTATTAGCTTAAATGCGGTCTTGGACAACATATTAGTTGTCTAAGTACTGAGTTTTAGCCGTATGGACAGAAACGTAGTCCGATGCCCTAAAAGGCAACCACAACGTAGATTGTAGCAATAGGAAGCACGCGACATTAGTCGTGTGAGGCTTCACAGGAATGCATCTGGAGGCGATACATTTATTTAAACCAATCAAAATATAAAGAGTGCGTCAAAGCGCACTCTTTAAAATATTTTTGATATTAAATAAACTGCTCGCATTGAACTTGCATCATAGAGTTACTGTCATGAGCGATAGCCTATATGTAACACTCTGTCTTTAATTTCCTGAGTGCGTCCTTGGTTCCAGAACTGCGTACCTATGTATCCACATGTACGACGAGCAACGTTAAGTTTGTTCTCGTCTCTGTTACCGCAACATGGGCATTCCCACACAAGTTTCTCAGGGTGCTTTTTGTCATTTACAATTTGAATTTCCCCATCAAACCCACATACTTGACAATAATCTGATTTGGAGTTTATCTCCGCATACATGATGTTGTCATACATGAATCGCATTAGAGCTAATATAGCTTCTATATTATTATTCATATTTGGGACTTCGACGTAGCTAATTGCCCCGCCGGGTGAGAGAGCCTGAAAAGGTGCTTCAAATGAAAGTTTATCAAAAGCATTAATTTCCTCTGTAACATGTACGTGATAAGAATTGGTTATGTAGTTCTTATCAGTTACACCGGGTATTTTCCCAAAGCGCTTTTGCAGGCATGTCGCAAATTTGTAAGTTGTGGACTCAAGTGGAGTGCCGTATACCGAATAATCGATATTCTCGGCGACCTTCCACTTAGCGCATGCGTCATTTAGGCGTTGCATGACCTGCATTGCAAATGACTGCGCTTTTGGATCCGTATGTGAAAGCCCTGTCATATAGAAGGTCATCTCATATAGCCCTGCATAACCAAGAGATATTGTTGAGTAGCCTCCGTAAAGAAGCTTGTCTATCGTCTCTCCTTTTTCAAGCCTTGCCAACGCTCCGTGCTGCCAGTGTATCGGAGATACGTCTGATGGTGTGCCAAGCAGACGCTCGTGTCTGTAGCGCAGTGCCGTATGGCACAGTTCTAATCTTTCATCAAGGATATTCCAGAAGTTTGTTATATCCTTCCCTGATGATAAAGCGACATCTACAAGGTTGAGCGTTACAACGCCCTGATTGAAGCGGCCGTAGTACTTAGCTTCTCCTTCCTTGTAGTTAAGAGCCTTTGACACATTCTCCTTTGTCCTGTCCGGAGTCAGGAATGAACGACAGCCCATCGGTGGATATACAGCGCCCTCTCCGGTTACATCGAAGGTTTTGTCATGTTTTAACTGTTTCATAACCTTTTCGGAGACATAATCGGGGACCATGCGCTTAGCAGTGCATTTTGCAGCAAGCTCGGTAAGATACCAATACTTACTGTTTGGAGTGACATTATCTTCTTCAAGCACATATATGAGCTTGGGGAAGGCAGGGGTAATATACACTCCTTTTTCGTTCTTCACGCCAAGGATACGTTGCTCAAGCATCACTTCTATCATAAGAGCTAAATCCTTTTTACTCTGCCCTTCTGGCACCTCATTGAGATACATAGATACCGTAATAAATGGTGCTTGCCCATTTGTTGTCATAAGAGTGATTACCTGATACTGTATTGTTTGTATCCCCGCTTTCACTTCTCTTATGAGGCGTTTTTCTGCAATTGAATTAATCTTAGAGGTTGTTGCCTCTATTCCTGCTTCTTTTAACTCCGCTTTTACTTCCTTGCGATGTTTTTTTCGGCTGATTTCAACAAACGGCACAAGATGTGCCAGAGTTACCGTTTGCCCCCCATATTGATTTGATGCTACCTGAGCGATTATCTGTGTTGCAACATTACAAGCTGTAGCAAAGCTGTGAGGCTTCTCGATCATTGTCTCAGATATGACTGTGCCGTTTTGAAGCATATCCTCCAAGTTTATCAAGCAGCAATTATGAATATGTTGAGCAAAATAATCCGAATCATGGAAGTGGATTAAGCCCTTTTGATGAGCTTCCCATACTTCTTTCGGAAGAATATGCTTTGTGATTTTCTTTGACTGTTCTCCAGCTAAATAATCACGCTGTACCGAGGCTACAGTTGGATTTTTATTAGAATTTTCTTCTTTTACCTCTTCGTTTTCGCGCTCTGTTATTGTAAGAGAGAGCTCGACATCCTTTGCCTCAGCACGCTCAAATGCCTGCCGCAACATATAATTTTGATAACTTACAGCCACAGAATTTAATGACCTGTCATCAAAAAGTAAGCGTACTACCTTCTGTTCAACTTCCTCGACAGAAAATATAGGCTCTTCGCGATAACCTGCTTCTTCTATAAGGTCATCTTCAATCTGAGCAGCAATAGCGAGAGCCTTTGCTAAAAGCACTTTATCTTTTACTTGAGCTGTTTCTACTAAGGCTTTGTTAGCTTTATATATTGCCAACATTATTTTCTCGGCTGTGAATTTTTTCTTTTCTCCTTTACGTGAGATTATTTCTATAACCATAGTTTCCTCCTTTTTATAATAGAGGAATGACATCTCATTCCTCCGTTAATCGTTTACATTATTAAAATGTAATTATATATTTTTTTTTCTTTACTTGCAGATTTATTTGTTAACGGAAAGTTTTCAAGGTAAGTGCAACACCTCCCGTAAAATAAAGGATTTCTGAAAAGTAGATTTTTGTCACGGTCTCTGCGTATAAAAGGAAAAACCACGATGGCGTTGTCGTGGTTTTTGGTAAATGGATATATAACGATATTGGTGTGACTAATTATGTAAATGTATTATCACAAAGACAATCACTTGTTTTTAAATTTCTAATTCTTCTGCCTTTGATATTATTGCTTTTAACTCTTCGATGCTATACCATGAATTTGTTATATTTATGAACCCCTGTTGTGTATCAAATATCAGTTCTGCATCAACCAGTTTATATTTCTTATCATAAGCAAATTAGTGGATGGAAACCCATAATTTTAATCATGGGTGGAAATCCGCTCCTGCGTTAAGCAGGCCTCCTTTCTGTAAGTATAGTTTTGCGTTTTTCTAATAATTTAAGT
>CAJOPM010000115.1 GCA_905236225.1 uncultured Eubacterium sp. | reverse complement strand
TTATCTCCTATAATATTCTATAATGCTCTCAACAACTTCTATTATTTTGTCCTGCTGCTCATTTGTCATAGCGTAATACAAAGGTATAGATATAATTCTTTCATATAACCGTTCTGCGTTCGGACAGTCAGTTTGCGAATATCCCCTGCTGCGATAATACGGGAAGTGATAGATTGGAATATAATGAACATTAACACCTATCCCCTCCGCCTGCATAGCGTCATAAAACATTTTTCTATCGCACAAAAGTTTTTCAAGATTTAACTGAATAATGTATAAATGTCTGACCGTATCCGCCTCTTCTATCTCTTTTTGTACTGTAATTTCAGGGATTTTAAGGAAGGTCTCATCATAGCGTCTTACCAGCTCTTTTCTTCTAGCTGCAAATGCATCAAGTTTGTTAAGCTGACTTGAAAGGAGCGCTGCCTGCATATCTGTAATGCGATAATTATAGCCTAATGCTATCATTTCATAGTACCAGTTGCCCTCACTTTGATTCTCTATAAGCACCTTATCTCTGGTAATTCCATGTGTCCTAAACAAAAGCAGCCTTTTATAAAGCTCTTCGTCATTGGTTGTTACGGCTCCGCCTTCGCCGCATGTACATGTTTTAACAGGATGAAAGCTAAATGTTGTCATATCCGCAAGCGAGCCCACCGGTTCACTATTATATTTACTTCCCAGCGAATGTGCTGCATCTTCTATAAGGATAAGGTTATATTGGTCACATATTTTTCTTATCTTATCTATCTCGACTACTTGACCTGTAAAATCAACAGCAACTACAGCTCTCGTCCTATCAGTTATATGCGCCTTTATACTCTCGGGGTCAATATTGTAAGTATCCGGATTGATATCTGCAAATACCACAGTTCCACCGTTATATAAAATACTGTTAGCGGATGCTGCAAACGTAATTGGCGTAGTGATAACCTCATCCCCTGAGCCTATTCCTGCTGCAAAAATTGCCGCATGAAGCGCCGCCGTGCCATTAGCAAGAAGCACGGCGTACTTCGCTCCGGTAATCTCGCATAGTTTTTCTTCAGCCTCATTTATCTTCGGACCACAAGTAAGAAAGTCACTTTTTAGGACTTCAACTACAGCATTTATATCACTGTCATCAATGTATTGATGTCCATATCCTATTTTTTCTTCAAACTGTATCTTGCCGCCATTTATTGCCAGCTCTTTCAAATTCCTGTCTCCTTAAATGCTTCCTATCTTCTCTTTATTTATTTTGATCCAATTTCTAAGCTCATTAATTTGCATCCACTCGGTATTATTATCTGATGTATAACTAAACCCCTCCGGAACCTTGCGTCCGCCCTTAATCATAGCATCGTAAGAGCCCCAATTGCAGATTTGTGGAAGTATCTTATAATGATCCGGATATTCATAAGTATTATGTGCGTCCTCTACTCCTATCATCTGCTCATGAAGCTTCTCTCCGGGCCTAATACCAATTTCTACCTGCTCGGCCTTTTCATCAACTGCTGTAGCTATATCACAGATATTCATAGACGGTATCTTCTTAACATAGATTTCTCCGCCTTCCATATCCTCAAATGCATGCCATACCAGCTCAACTCCCTGTTCTAACGAAATCATAAACCTGGTCATGCGTTTATCTGTAATTGTCAGCTTACCTGAGGGAGCAGTCTCTATAAAATAAGGAATAACCGATCCTCTTGAGCCCATAACATTTCCATATCTGACAACAGCAAATTTTATTCTGCCTCCGGTATATGAATTACCGGCAATAAACACCTTATCCGAGCAAAGCTTCGTTGCTCCATATAAATTTATCGGCGAACTTGCCTTATCTGTTGAGAGCGCCACCAGCCTCTTAACTCCGGAGTCTATACAAGCATCAATAAGGTTCATGGCTCCATTAACATTTGTCTTAATGCATTCAAAGGGATTATATTCTGCAGTTGGCACAATCTTGGTAGCTGCAGCGTGAACCACGTAATCTACAGAGCCTAGTGCTCTGTATAATCTATCCTTGTCTCTTACATCACCTATAAAAAACCTTACTCTTTTATCCCCTTGAAACTTCTTAGCCATATTCCACTGTTTCATTTCGTCTCTGGAATATATAATAATTTTCTTTGGATTGTATTTTTTAAGTGTCATAGGAACGAATGTATTCCCAAATGATCCTGTGCCACCTGTTACTAAAATTGTCTTATCCCTAAGCATATTCTCCTCCCAAATTTCAAGACTTACTTCACTGCGCCAGGTGTTTGCTGGTAAAATGCTCTAAATCAAACATATACTCACCTCACCCCCGCAACATCAAACATCTTTTGTAACTGCTTCGGATAATTAAATTCCTGCTTTACCTTCTCATATCCGTTTCTTGCTATCTGATTTCTAATATCATCATGACTAATATAAAACATTGCTTTTTCAAATGCATCTTCTATGCTCTCATAAAGCACCACTTCTGCATCCGGCACAAAATATTCAGCAAGTTCCTGCTGATATGACGATAACAAAAATCCTCCACATCCTAAGATATCCATACATCTGAGCGATATGCCGGAGCGAATAATACGAAGTGATGGATTTAAATTAATCTTTGACTCTTTAAAGGCCTGCGGCATCCCGTAATCATAGCTTGCCCATCCGTGTATATTCACATCTTTTAG
>CAJOPM010000114.1 GCA_905236225.1 uncultured Eubacterium sp. | reverse complement strand
GAATCAGTAATAACTATTTTTGGAGGATTTTTCAGAGCATTTAATGTATCTGATAGTTCACTCTCCCTACAGACAAATGCCGCTGCACCTGCCTCAAGGACATCTCTTATTACCTGCTGCTGTGGCAGTATTAATCTTCCCTTAGGTGCAGCTGAATCAATTGGGACAACAAGCAATGCCACATCGCCTTTACTTAAAAGATTGCCTGTAAGTCGCTTTTTTGACTCATCTTTTGAGGCTTTCTTTCCTATAAGTTCCTTAAGTTCGAATATATTTTCATTATTACGCGCACTGACAAAAATAATACTATCCTCCGGCACATTGCCTTCTGTAATAATATTATTTTTAAGAGATTGCGTTTTATCAGGATCAAGTTCCTCTGACTTATTTACAACGACTATATAGTTTGTGTTTCTGTCTATAATGTCTTTAAGCATGCTCTCCTCATGCTTACCAAATCCAAGAGTAGCATCTACAACAAGTATTGCAAAATCCGTCTTTTGTAACATTTGAAATGATTTCTCAACTCTTAGCTTGCCTAGCTGTCCACTATCATCAAGCCCAGGTGTATCAATAAATACAACCGGTCCTATAGGAAGCAGCTCCATCGCTTTGCTTACAGGATCTGTTGTAGTTCCCTTTACATCAGATACTATAGCAAGGTTTTGGCCGGTAATTGCATTAATAAGACTTGATTTTCCGGCATTTCGTCTGCCAAATAGTCCAATATGTACTCTTTCTGCTGAAGGTGTATCATTCATACCCATACTATTATCTCCTCACATAAGATGGATTTTTACTGTCTCCTCTGGCGCTGACCAAATTATATCCAACTGATTCAATTCTGCCTTTAAGACAGCCTATGCACTGCGCAGCCTCATCACCTGTGCATATTTTATTATCATATAGTTCATACAATTTTCTTACCCTTACCGGTGATAAATTAGGCATCACAACATTAGCTCCTGCCTTAATTCCAAGTTCTCTTCCGATAGGTGATATTGTTCCAAGAGCCGTCGTCGCCGGCAGCAATACAGATGGTATAGAAAGTCTTATACAGGCGAGCAAAAAAATTGTCATATCCAAAGTCCCGGCCATTTCATTTTTAAAAGGCGTATCCTTGTGCGGAATAAACGGCCCGATTCCAACCATCGCAGGATCAATTTCTTTTAAAAACAGCATCTCATCTGCTAGATATTCATCCTTTTGCCCGGGAGCATTTACCATAAAACCGCATCCAACCTGATAACCGATTTCTTTTAAGTCCTTAATACATTTAATCCTGCCTTTAAAGCTCATCTGTTTGGGATGGAGACTTTCATAGTGTTTCTCAACTGCGCTCTCATGTCTAAGCAGATATCTGTCGGCACCTGCATCATAATATTTTTGGTAACTTTCATAGGATTTTTCTCCAATAGAAAGTGTAATTGCCACATCTTTATACAAGTTTTTGATAGAAGAGACAATGTCGCAAATCATATCATCTGTATAATGCATATCTTCTCCACTTTGGAGCACAATCGTCCTATAGCCGAGCCGATAGCCTTCTTTAGCGCACTCTAATATCTCATCTTTTGTGAGCCTGTATCTTAAGAGATTAGTATTGTCTCTTCTGATTCCGCAATACAGACAATTATTCCTGCAATAATTGGAAAATTCTATTAATCCTCTTGAATATACATCTTTGCCGTAATATTCCTGCTGCCTATCTCTTGCAAGTTTAAACAGATGCTCTTTATCAACATCATTACGATTTTTGATAAGATAAATCCACTCTTCTTTACTTAACGTAGTTTTTTCATATAGCTTATCTACAAGCTTATTAACATCATACATAATTTATACCTTTGAATATACAGCCTTTGCCGTAACACCGGTAATATTACCGACTTTACCTGATATAGCCGATATCTTATCCTCCGGAGCATCTAATGCTATGGAAATTATCGAAATATTCTTCTGCCTGTATGGTATTCCCATTCTTCCTATTATATATTCATTATACTCATGCAAGATTTTATTAACCTTAGCGGCGCACTCGATATCTTCTATAATTATAGAAATAACAGCTACTCGTTTATCCATAATAATTCCTACTTTCTTTCTAATATGAGATTTGCTTTATTCCCTGCAAATATAAATCTTCTATTATGGTACATTCTTCCGGAATATGCATCATGCGGATCATCTACAAATAATAAATCCTTTTTTATAACGCGTCTGTAAATCGGATCAGCAATGACCACATCCGCTGTATTTAAAATTTTTCTAATATCTTCTTCATATGTAGCCTCTCTATCAGTATCCCTTAGTGCACCGGCATCATCTTCAAGCGGACACAAAACAGATACATTGCCACATCCGTTTTGCGCTTCAAGCTGATATCTAAGCGAAGCTGCATGATAAGCTTCTCCAACAATAATTATCTTTCGCTCATCACTATGCGCCCCATTAATTTTTGTATCAAACAAGCTGTAATTATTACCGGTATCATAAGCCATTGTTATAAGTTCTGCAATCTTCATGCCGGCTATCTTTCCGCATGGTATGCCGCATACATATGGTATCTTAAATTCATCATACATATACCTTGCTGCCTTAATCCCTGTTGATGAGATTAAAAGATTAACATCAGCAGATGAGCTTGATACAATTTCTTCAAATGTTGAGCCCATCGCCCAGACAGAATCTATAATAAAATCCGCATCCTCTAGCATCTGCTTAATATTATTAAGATTATCATCTATAGAAAAATCCAGCGGAGTTGCACCTAATATATTAATATGAATTTTATTATCATCTGTATTCTTATCAGCTTTTTTAAGGAACCGTTTTGCAAACACATAAAAGGCTTCCTGCGCTCCTAAAACATAGCTGTCCATTCCATTGGTCAAAAAACCGAATGTTGGAATATTCGTCCTCTTTTCTATGACCTTTGCAATACCGGTCATATCGGTTCCCATATAGGTAGGAAGCACTGATCTTGATAACGCAATGAAATTAGGTTTTTCTTTAAGCGCCACATCACAGACGTCATCTATAAGTTTGTTATCATTACCTAAGATAGCATCTTTTTCATTCAGACCTGATACGTATACCATGGAATCCATATCATACCACCTAGGTTCATCATGTGTATTATAGGTTGAATTGCACCCTGATGCATCATGCATCACAATCAGGCCGCCGAGCTCATAGAGCGCCGAATTAATCCCGAAAAGATCAGCAGAATATGTGCACAAATCCCTAAATACCTGTCTCATAATCTGCATCCCTCCCCGCTGCATCCAAAGCCTTTTATTGATATTATCTTAGGAACATCCTTCTCATTAAGATAAGCTTCTTTTATTAGCTGCGAAATCTTATATGCTCCATAGAACCCCCAATAGCCGCCGCCATCTAATATATTTACAAAATGAGATGTTCCGGTAAAGTACGCTGCTTTTTGACCAATGGCGATAACAATCTTATCGCTTTTTTCAGCCAAATCTCTATCTGCCATTCTGCAAGCATAATTAGTAGTCGCATGAATTGTAATATCGCTTGCATGCATCTTGATAAATTCAAGATCCTCTTCTTCTTCCGGAAGAATAATATCTGCATAAATATCTTTTACGTTATATCCAAACTCTATAAGCATTCTTGCAAGTGAAAGATACCTCGGCATAACCTCATGGTCTATAGCTATAATACTGTCTCCTATAAGCTCTTTGGTCATCTTAAGCTCCTCATAGGCCCTGTTCTCATATTCTAAAGCTATAGAAGTATCAATATTCTTATCACCTAATGCATCGGGTAACTTATCAAGCTGCGATTTTATATCTCTAAAGTTAAATGTAAGCGGCATATATAGCTCCTGCTGCCCTAACCGTCTATTTAGCTTTCCTGCTGAAAATCTTGCTACCGGAAGAGTATATATATTCACCCTGCTCTTTGCCATATCTTTGTACTGACTATATTTTGTCATGGTAGGAAGATCTCTTATAATATATCCGGCATTATGCAATATCTTATATAATTCATTTTCCTTATCAAATGGAAAATTAGAACCTATAATATTTACAGACCTTTCCTCTAAACTATCTGTTTTTTCAAGAGCATCATAAAGACTTACCTGCATCCACTCTTCAGGTGTAATCTTACCCTTTTTTATGGTAGGTATCATATAGCATTTAACAAAGTCTATGTCTTTATATCTTTCATTTAACTTTTGATAAACATATCTTATATCACAGGCCAAAAAATGATGGATACAACTGGTAAATGCCATAACCTGCGCAGGTCTTTTATCAAGAGCATCTATAGCCTCTGATATTCCGTCTATCATTACCTCTTCCATTTTTCCTTCGTAAAGGTCATGATCATAAAGCATTATCATAGAGAATCTATCCATTCCGCCATACTCTAATGCCGACAAAACTACGCCTCTCATACATGCCGATGCACACAAATATATCATATGTGACTCGGGCACTATCATCGGTGTATGTGCTATCGTCCAATGTCCGCGCGCCGGTGCAGTATACATAAGATCTGTTTTAAACAACGGTTCCTTGACTGCTGCCTGCGTAATATTCTTTTTTATTTGACCTGTCTGCATCTTTGATGCTTTATGCAAATCAATCATATCAACATATCCTCGGAAGAAGTTCTCCTTGAGGCTGTGCAAGGTATGTCTTAGCTCCGATCGAAGTGGTCATGACAACACGCTGCTTATCCTCCTGTGTAACCTGTCCAATAATTGCGGCGTTTTGTGAATATTTGTTTTTTCTTAGCTTATCAACTATATCCTGTGCATATTGCATTGGGGCAAATATAACCAGCCTGCCTTCACAAGCTAAATACATAGGCTCAAGTCCTAACATCTTGCATATTCCATCTATTGCAGGATCTACCGGTATATCAGCTGCATTGATATTGATACCCACATTACTTTGCTCGGCTATCTCATAAAGAACGGTTCCTACTCCACCTCTTGTAGCATCTCTTATTACATGAATCTGATCAGTTACCTCAAATATTGACCTGACCGTTTCACAAAGCGGTGCACAATCACTGTCAATATCAGCTTCAATTCCATATTCATTTCTCTCAAGCAAAATAGTAGCGCCATGTCTTCCTATATCACCTGTAACAATTACAGCATCAGAGGGCTTTGCATTAGCTCCCGATACATTAGCCCCATCTATTAGCTCACCTATGCCTGTTGTAGTAATAAATACACCATCAACCTGACCTTTGCCGGCTACCTTGGTATCTCCGGCAACAATTTTTACTCCTGCCTCATTTGCAGTCTTTTCCATAGCTTCGGCAATCTCTTCAAGCTTATCAAGCTCAAATCCTTCTTCTATAACAAAGGCGCAGGTTAAATATTTAGGTATTGCACCCATGCATGCCAAATCGTTAACCGTTCCGCATATAGACAACTTGCCTACATTTCCTCCGGCAAACTCATATGGAGATACAATAAAACCATCTGTAGTAAAAGCAATTTTACCGGGATTTATATTAAGAATTGCTGCATCATCCGATGTAAAATAGGGATTGGAAAAATGCGCCTTAAACACTTTATCTATAAGCTCACGTGTCTTAGCTCCTCCTGCTCCGTGCGCTAATGTAACTACCTTGCTCATCTTTATTTCCTCCTAATCTCAAACTGAATACGTATAATATGCCGCACACGTTCCTTCATTAGACACCATACAAGCTCCTACAGGACTTTGCGGCGTACAAACCTTTTTATAAAGCGGACATTCATTAGGCTTACATTTGCCCTGTAATACTTCTCCGCATCTACAAGCCGGATTGGTCTTTCCTGTTATCTTAGGAAGATTATATTTTCTTCTGGCATCATATTCTATATATTCATCTCTTAATTTCATTCCGGAATCATTAATAACTCCAAGACCTCTCCAAGATGCGTCACATTTTTCCATCACTTTGTCTACCAGCTTTCTTGCAGGTATACTTCCCTCATCGGTAACAACCCTTGGGTAGCAATTTTTAAAAAACGGTTTACCTTCTTGAAGCTTTACAAGTGTATATGCTATAGCCGTAAGAATCTCTTTATCCGTAAATCCGCAAATTACCCCTGATATTCCTTCGTCTACTAACTCTTTAGAACTGTTAGCTCCGCTAATAGCATTAACATGTCCCGGAAACAGATAAGCATCCGCACTTCCTTTTAGCGCCCTGTAGGCACTTGGCATAGTCTTGTTTGCTGTTAATATTGAATAATTCTTAACACCCTTTTGAGCTGCCAAATCAACCGACAATGCAGCTGACGGCGTAGTGGTTTCAAATCCCACTGCCAGAAAAACCACATCTATGTCCGGATTTGATATGGCATAATCGAGTGCATCTTGCGGCGTATATACAGGTTTAATAAATGCTCCTTTTGCTCTTGCATCTGCAAGGGACATATTAGACCCCGGCACTCTTATCAAATCACCAAATGTACATATGCAGCATCCTTTATCTAACGCCAGCATAACCGCCTCATCAATAAACTCAACTTCTGTAACGCATACCGGACATCCCGGACCTGATATAAGCTCTATACTATCGGGAAGTATATTCCTGATACCAAGCCGGAATATCTCATGTGTATGAGTGCCGCACACTTCCATTATTCTAACCGGATCTCCCTGATAATTTGAAATAATATCAAGTGCGCTTCTCTTTTTACCTTGATTCATTATTACTCCCCTTTAAAACAGTTCATCAAGAAGAGCATCTGTCTCTTCTTCGTCATCAGCTGTAATCTTTGCTATTGCCACTCCGGCATGAACCATAACATAGTCGCCTGGATCAAGGCTCTCAATCATCTTCGCCGATACTTCACGTTTTGCTCCGGACGCATCCACAATAGCTGTACCGTCTTTAACCTTTACTACTTTTGCCGGTAATCCTACACACATAATCATCTACTCCTTTTTACTTAATAGCCTCATAGCTGCAAGCGCCTGACCTAATGCTATTCCACCATCATTTGGGGGAACCATGCTATGAGTAATTACGTTAATATTATTTTTTGTAAGTCTTTCTTTACACATTGAAGTTAAAATTTTGTTTTGAAATACACCGCCGCTAAGCGCCGCTGTATATATTTTTTCTCTCTTAGATATAATCTTTGTTGCCTTAGATATCATATCCGAAAGTCTTATATGGAAAAGCATAGCAAGAGTATCTTTGTTTTCGCCATTTAAAAACCTATTTATAATCTCATCTGTAAGTTTATCTGTATTTAAAATCACCTGATTGTCCAAGGATTCTATAAGACTGTAATCTGCCTTCATATCCGGCTCTTTGTCTGCTTGCAGTGCTCTATATGTTAGCGTTTGAGACGCTTCTCCTTCAAATGTCGATATACGCCTAATTCCAAGAATAGCGCTTATTGCGTCAAATAATCGCCCACCGCTGGTTGATGTGATTGCATTTATATTTTTTTCATACATCATAATCTGCATCTTAAGCTCATCATCATCACACAGATTCAACTTTTTGATTATATCTTTTGCCTTATCTTTATCATAAAGGCTATATATCATAGAGACAGCTATTCTCCAGCCTTCTTTAGCCGACATATCACCTCCAAGCTGTTTAAACGGTTTGATATGGCCGGCTCTTATAAAACCATCAAGATCTGATATCAATATCTCTGCTCCCCAGATTGTTTTATCTGTGCCATAACCTGTTCCATCAAATGAAATGCCTATAACTTTGTTATAATATTCATTTTCAGCCATACATGAGAGTATATGTGCATAATGGTGCTGTACCTCTATAATTGGCAAGTTAAGTTCTTTGGCAAACATCGTTGTGTTATATCCAGGATGCATATCACAAGCTACAATCTTTGGGTCGGCTTCTAGAAGGTTTTCCATCCTGTTAACGGATTCCGATAAGGCTTTTATTGTTCTTAAATCTCCCATATCTCCGATATAAGGCGACAAATACATTAATCTTCCTTTACCGATACAAAACGAATTTTTAAGCTCGCCTCCAACCGCAAGCACATCAGGGCTTTTAATATCACTCATAAAAGGAAGCGGCGCATATCCTCTTGAACGCCTTATCATGTATGGTTTATCATCAAGAAAATCCATTACACTATCATCTGCTCTTATTCTTATCAATCTATTATGAGATAAAATCACATCGCAAAAATCTTTTATCTGCATTAGAGCATCTGTATCATCCCTGCAAATTGGCGCTCCGCTTATGTTACCACTTGTCATTACAAGTGTATCCGGCATATCTACTCCGTCGTCATAGTCAAAAAGCAGCATCTGTACCGGTGCATATGGCAACATTACTCCTAGTGTGGGATTATCCGGTGCAAGATATGATGAAAGATTGGTATCTATATTCTCCTTTTTTTGAAGGATCAATATGGGCTTTTGATGTCCGCATAATATCTGCCTTTGCTCATTATTTACAACGCATTTATCTAAAACTGCTTCAATATTTCTCATCATAACGGCAAATGGCTTTGCGGGTCTGTTTTTTAGCCTCCTAAGTTTTCTGACCGCATCATCAGATGTTGCATCACAACATAAATGAAATCCACCGATTCCTTTAATTGCTGCTATGCCTCCATCTTTAATGACTCGCCTTACCTTAATAATTGCCTCTCTGTCTTTTAGCGACTCATCAAGACTATCTACATCTACCGGCAATTTGGCATCTTTTGGCAAAATATACACCTTAGGCCCGCAATTATTACAACAAACCGGCTGAGCATCATATCTTCTGCTTTGCTCATGTGTATATTCAAATTCACACTCCTTACACATAGGAAATTCGCTCATACTGGTTCTGATGCGGTCATATGGCATTCCGTCTAAGATAGTAAGTCTCGGGCCGCATGATGTACAATTTATAAAGGGATGTAGATATCTGCGATTACTTTTATCATAAAGCTCATTTTTGCACTCATCACAAATAGCTATATCCGGTGAAACAAATATCTCACCTGAAACCTTCTTGCTTGCAATTATTGAAAACTCTTTGTACTGTTCACTTGCATTAATGTCTTCTACATCTATCTTTAAAATAACTGCCCTCTTAGGCGGATTAAACTCAACATCATACAAGAAATTATCAATATCCTCATCCGATGCCATAGCAATAATTTCGACAAACGGACCTTTATTGCACACACTTCCCCTTATATTATGCTTCTTAGCGTGAATATCTACCGTCGGCCGAAATCCAACACCCTGAACAATTCCATACACCTTAGCTTTAATACATCGCATATCATTCTCCCGATATTATTACCATACTCCTGATACAGCAAAATGCGGCAAATTAACATATGTTCCTTTAAAATTCTTAAGTGCCTTCTTAAAAGTCTCATCTCCTATAATTACGTCATAATTATTATTATCTGCAAGAGATATAAACTGGTCTTCATCATAAAGATGTATATCATTCTCCAGTTTAATATCATCATCCATCATAAACCATGTTGCGACATCTATTTTTGTATCATTAATACAGCTTATGATAGCCTCCCTAAGGGAATTGGCATACACCTGTTGATGTATTATAAGAATCCTCTTATGGTTTAAAATATCTTTTGAAATATTTAAGTCATCAAATAATTCACTTTCTTTAGGCATCGGGTAATAAATTTCGTATTCTATCCCATATCTTTCTTTAAGATATTTTGCGGCCTCTATACCTGATGGCGCTACAACAATATTCTTACTTGCACAAGCCGCATTTTCAATATCTTCAAAAGGATGATTGTCAGTATCTATTGAATACAACCATACTTTTGTATTCTCCTTATCTTCAATACGCCTAATCATCTTATCAAATTCCTTGCTTGTGGTTGCATCAAGCAGGGATGCTCCTATGACACCAACCACATCATTTTTTTCAGATGACACATCTTTACCAAACTTTTTAAACAGTTCTAAATATGCCTTAGAAATTCCATCATCATATAAACTTGCACCATTAGTATTTATTGAAAGCACAAAAATATTAATCTCTTTTTCAATCATCTTTGCTATGGCATCAAGATCTGTTCCTATCGTTGCCGGCACAGGAGTTCCTATAAGCGCGATAAATGATGCATCCATCATCTTAGTTACATCAATTATCTTTTTTATCATCATATCGTCTCTTCCAAGGATTGCATCCATATCTCTTAAACCTGCCGAAAATATCTTGCTCTTTTTTTTGGTCCATCTAGGTTCATCAAAACCGCAAATATTTCCGGTACATCCACCTGCATCACAGATGACTATAATGCCACCAAGCTCATATAAAACGCTGACTGCGCCCGACTGATCCGGTGCAAAAGGATATATTATTTTTCTAAAACCTTTCATCCTCTTTCCTTTCTAAGAGTTTCCTCAATTTGAAGCATAAGCTTTTTTACACCTGCATAACCAAACGGTATCTTAGCATCGTTCCATGCAATATTTGCAGCTTTATTATTATAGTATCCGGCATCCATTCCGATGGTAATATCAATGTTTTCATCTGATACATCATAGTAAAGCATCGTAGGTGATAGATTTGTAAATACCTTTGTCTGCGGACTAAGCTTGGCAATATATTTAATATATGCATAATCTGCTTTAGTAATATTTACATATATTTCCTTTACCTTAATTCCGTATTTAATTAAAGCAAGCGATAACTCAAATGGATTAGCATTGAGCATGTGTCCTACATTTACAGTGATATTTCCAAACTCTTTAGTAATTCTATTGATGATACTCTCAACTTCTTCTTTATAACTGCTATCATCTATTTCGCTGCCCAAGGCACTACCCATAGCCATATATTGAGAATGAATCTTATCTACCTGATATAACCTCTTTATCTCCATAAACGGCATCTTAAGTCTGTTTTGAAGATCTTGGGCAGCATACCTTGCTTCCTCATCAAGTACCAGGTTAAAATTAGCTTCGGACATCTTAAGATATTCATCAAAACTATTGCATCTTGATATTTCATTAATAGTTCTTACGCCCAGAGACCTAAGTATTTCATATAATTCACAATCATCGATAAGAGGAGTAAAATATCCCATCAGGTTAACTGTTTTATTGTCTCTTTTTGACGGCTTTAGCAGAGAATACACGCTCTTTCTTACAAGCACCATTGGAGGCTTTCGTCCTTCTCTTGTAAGTGCGTACATATATGCAGCTCTTACATTAACGCCGCATGCTTTTTCCGCCTTTCTGCAGACCCTATCCCAGTCTGTCCCCAAAAGTGCATCTACACAGGTGCTGCAAATCATAATTACCGAAGGTTTTTCTTCTAAAAAATCCAGTATTTCTTCTATAGCTTGATTTATCTTACTTAGATGGCGTCCGTTAACGATATCTGATTCATCCATCATAAGAAAGAAAAATCTATCTTCATATCCCTTCACCTGCGAAAGCAACTTGGTATTTCTGCCGCAACATCCCGGCGCCACTAAAAGCTCTACAGATCCGGGCACTGCAAGTGCAGCCCTCTTTACACCGAATCCTGTCGCTCCGGGTGAATTAAATGAAAGTGTTGCAGGAGAGCTGTAAATAAGTTGCCCTGTTGAGAGCAGCTTAGGATCTATCTTACTATCACCCTCACACATAAGTTCATATACTGTTTTATAATAAGGGGCATTAATACTATTGCTCATATTTGATACCTCAAATCACTCATCTAATAGTTTTCTTGCAATACTTAAAAACTTCTTACTAATCTCTAAAGTTGCATCGCCTTCTATTACCGTTTTGCCTTCTTCTTCAAATTTATTTATTTCGTCACTTCGGGGCAAATCACCTATAATTTTAAGATTTCTCTCTTTAGTAAAATTCTTTATTTTCTCTTCTTCATCAGGGATATTTCTTCTGTTAAATATAATCCCTTCTACTTTAGCGTATCCCCTGTCTTCAAAGTTTTGGACCGCCTGATATATATTATTGGCAGCGTATAGTGCCATCTTTTCTCCGGATGTAACAATCAGAACTTTCTCTGCATAACCTTCTCTGATTGGCGCAGCAAATCCACCGCAAACCACGTCACCAAGTACATCATATAAAACAACATCAGGATTATACTTATCAAACAGTTCTAAATCTTCAAGCAAATTAAAAGTTGCAATGATGCCTCTGCCTGCGCATCCCAGACCAGGGGTAGGACCGCCTGTCTCTATGCAGAGTATATTTTTATATCCTTTTTTTGATATTTGTTCAATTTCATCCGGATCTTCATCATGATCCCTTAAATACTCCATCACTGGTTGCAATGTCTCTTTCGAGAGCAAATTGATGGTTGAATCAGCTTTTGGATCGCATCCGATTTGAATAACGCTTTTACCAAGATACGCAAATGCCGCAGCAAGATTTGCCGTAACCGTTGATTTACCTATTCCACCTTTTCCATAAATTGCAATTTTTAACATAATAAAAACACCTTCCGCTATGGCTGATGCCAAAGAGAAAGATGTCCTAAGTCTAAATACACTAATATTATATAAGCGTATCTTAAAGCTTAGATTACTCCTTGCCATCAGAATTGCCAATTAAGACCTCTCGGGTCGGCAAATTGCCTTCCCTAAGGTATATATCACATTATTAATGAAAAGCACATATTTGCAACTTGCTTTTCTTACAACGCATAAACACTGCATCCGAAAGCAGGAATTCCTGCTTTAATGATATATTAAGATACGCTTGCTATGTTAGTCAACACGAACGCCGGTTAACTTTTTAACAACATTACTATACTCTATATTTCCAATATCATCTCTTGCATAATAAAAAAAGTGCAAAACTTTAAAAAAGTCTTGCACTCTGATTTTGTTTAAATACTAAAATTCATCATTTCT
Source organism: uncultured Eubacterium sp. (assembly GCA_905236225.1). GTDB lineage: Bacteria > Bacillota > Clostridia > Lachnospirales > Lachnospiraceae > Eubacterium_C. Next base: position 11 of record CAJOPM010000114.1, on the reverse strand, counting down.
CTTTGCTGATT